>CAZCYS010000045.1:0-9664 GCA_964502825.1 uncultured Hydromonas sp.
TTTGCTGCTGTGCTTGCTAAATAACCTGCTTCAAAAAGTGCTTGGATGGCCGCTTTTGCATTTATGGTTGTGAATAAGTTTTTGAGGCTTTTGGCAAAAAAATAGTAAACTTTCTGGCCTTTATTATTGGTGCTAAAGTAGCCGAGACGATTAGAAAGCGGCTTGTCGTCGTAGACGGATTGGAAGCGGCTTTCGTCTTTCTCAATCGTTTGCAGGACTGCATTTAATGCAATGTCGAGGCTGCTTTGAGCCTGCGTATCTGAAAGAAAAACTGTCGCGGGCTTAATGAGTTTTTCAAGCAGAGATTCAAAATTCAGAGGCTCAATTAAGTTACATTCACTGGCAATTTGCGCAGCAAATGCAACAACTGCAAACTTATTTAGTAGCCTGCCAAGCTGCGGGCTTTGGCTGTTGAGTGCAGTTAATGCGCGTCCAATGAAAGCGTTTTTGTATGCAGGCCAGCGGTTTTCAATGCTGTTTTTGTTGGCTTGAAAGTGCTGAATGAATGCGTCGATGGCAGTGCTGTTGTATTGCTTTGCATTGTTTACAAGTGATTCTGCAATTGCTTTGCCGTTCTCACTTTCAATAATCTGCGATATGGGAATATTTACTATTCTTAGTAGCTGACCGGGATGCAATGCTGTTTTAGCAATAGTTTCAAAATCGGCCTCGCCGGATGAGAAAAGCAGGGTCCTCCATGTCGGCGTTTCTTGACCCATACGGCCTTTGCCCGCGCCATTCGCCAGAAAATAAGCGGATTTTGAAGCAGTTTTTTCATCTACTTGGCCGAGCTCGTCCAATATTAGAAGCTGGTCGTTATGTGCTTTTGCTGTATATTCGAGTGCGTTATCCGTGGTACGCCAAGTAAGCAATTGGTTGGGGTCAGCGAAAATAGATTGCGCAATATATTGAGCAGTGCTTTTGCCGATTGAACTTTCACCAACCAAGTGAAAACCGCCTCCTTGCTCTTTTAGTGGGGTTAAGAGTGCTGCTGCAAACGCAGTAGCTAAAGCAAAATGCAAGACTGTATGAGCCTGCGCTGGTTGCGCTACATGCTTTTGCCAATCATTAAGATCGCAAGTTTTGACTGGCGCGGCATTGAAGTAGCTGTTTTTGAATGCTACTTTGCTGCTGCCAATGCTGCGGTTGGCTAATATATAGCTGTCGTTTGACCAGCCTGATTTTTCGACCAGTTGAGTGATGTCGCGTTGATTGGCTTGCTTGAGCTGCTGCGCAATGTAACGACGAACATAAAGGACAGGTTCTTTTGGAAAAACAATCTCAAATGCGGCTCCATCTAAGACTGATTTAAACTTTGAATTGCTATACTTGAGGTCAAGCAAAACGGTTTGCTTGCGTTTTGCGGTACTGTCAAAACTGATTTTGATCAAATACTCATCTTTGCCGTCGGCTCGGACGATGTCGCAAATCTCAAAGGCTTGGCAGATTCTGATTGGCCTTTGATCGTCGTTATTCTTGTATAACAAGCCTTCTTTGGTCATCTGGAAACCAAACCAACTCTTTTCTTCTTTGGCGGGCGCATTCATTTTGAGCCTCTTTTTAAGGCTGAAAATTTGCAGGGTCTTCAAGAAAGCGGTTCAGGTCTTCGCTTCGATATAGATTCGTGTTATAGCCAAGTTTGAAAGGCTTAGGTGCTTTGCCTTCCTTGACGAGTTTTCGCCAAGTGGGGCGGCTTAAATTGACGCGGTCTTTGAATTGACCAAATTTTAGGAGTGTGTTTGGTGGGAAAGAATGAGTGTGCATGTGTAGCCTTAACGCAAAAGAAGGACTAACCAAATCCGCACAGAAATTGGGGCTAATCTGCTTTTGCCTTAACAATTAAGGCTAAACTTGATTGTTCATTAGATATGAACTATTTACGCTGTATATATAACCGCAGTGTAGTCAGGAGCGTGAAGTTCAAGCAACAAAGCCGCTTGACAGGCCAAGAGTAAGCGATACGCTGTGCCGTATATATACTTACTCTAATAAGTGCATTATAGCAAAAATTATGAAAATTGCAAATAATTTTGCATTATTGTTATTTTTGTGGTAAGAGCTTGATTAATTAGTTACACAAAGGAGCTGACAGGTTGAGGAGCCGATGACCGAGAAAGGTGAGGAGGGCTCTTGAACTGGTTTTTATTTTTTGAGTAGGGCTTTCTCCTCTTTGCTGACGAAAATTTACCCAAGGTTTTTGAGGGAAAGTAGGGGCATTTTTTGGAGTGAAGAGAGTTCTTTAACACTAGTTGAAGTAGTAACACTTTTGTTACCCATTTTGTTACCTTTTTTAGAAAAATAATTAAATAAAATCAATTGGTTATGATTTTGGTAACGAAAGTAACAAAAGTAACGTTTTTTTAGTGGTATGATTATTTATGTGAATAAAGTGGTTATTGGTTAGACTCTGATCGGCTTAAAGTGCTTTTTTTGCTTTTCCATACTAGTAAGAGTTGGTTTTTTAGTAGACTGAAAATTTATGTGACAATCCCGTCAGCAAGGCAAATGCGCAGTTATGATAATTTGTTTAAAATTGAGAATGCTTGTATGATTCGAACGCTCAAAAAAGGCTCTTAAAATTCAAAATTTTAATGGTCTGTGAGTAATGAAGTGGGTAGTGCAAAGTTTCATTTTTTATGAATATTTGACTAGTACGGGTTTCAGAGGACTTTACTGGTCTTCTCCTGACCAATTTTATGACCAGAGACACCACTGGTTAGCAAGCAAACCCCGATAAACACTGCGTTTTCGGGGTTTTTTGTCGTTTGTGGAGGACGCTTGGGTAGTTGTTTGGCGTTAAAAAAGCGTCATTTTATGTTTGCTGGTTTGATTGGGTCCGTGAAAATGGCGCAAGGCGAATGACGCGTGATTGCCATGTCTCTGTGTAAAAAATTAAAAGAACGGTCGTTCTTTTATTGCCTATTTAGGTGAGTATGGTAAGATACTGGACTGTTTGCAATCATGGAGCAATTTTGTGCGCGTTTTTGATGCGCGGGCTTCACAGCAGAGTGATTGATCACTTTTGGTACTGATTTTTTTAGGAGAGCCGTATGGATACGAACATCGAGCGCGATGTGATGGAATATGATGTCTTGGTCGTGGGCGGTGGTCCGGCCGGTTTGGCGGCGGCAATTCGCCTGAAGCAGTTGAATGCCGACATCAATGTGTGTTTGATTGATAAAGGTTCTGAGTTGGGCGCGCATATTTTGTCGGGTGCGGTGATGGATCCGATCGCGATGAATGAGTTGTTCCCGAACTGGAAAGAGTTGGGCGCGCCGTTGAATGTGCCGGTGACGGCGGATGAGTTTTTGTTCTTGTCGGAAACAGGTGTGAAATCGACACCGCTGTGGCTGTTGCCTAAATGTTTCCACAATGATGGGGCGTATATTGTCAGTTTGGCCAATGTCGTTCGCTGGATGGGCGAGCAGGCCGAGGCGGCGGGTGTTGAAATCTATCCGGGCTTTGCCGCTGCGGATGTGCTGTACGATGAAAACGGCGCGGTGAAAGGCGTGGTAACGGGCGATATGGGTATTGGCAAAGACGGTCAGCCGACGAGTCAATATCAACCGGGCATGGAGTTGCACGCGAAATACACCATCTTCGCCGAAGGTGCGCGCGGTCATCTGGGCAAGCGTTTGATGAGCAAATTTGATTTGAACGCGGGCAAAGATCCGCAAGCTTACGGCATTGGTATCAAAGAAGTGTGGCAAGTGCCTGCGGAGCAGCACAAAGAAGGTTTGGTCGTGCATGCTGCGGGTTGGCCGTTGGAATCCGACACCTACGGTGGCGCATTCATGTACCACATGGACAACAATGAAATTGCCATCGGTCAGATCGTCGGTTTGGACTATGCCAATCCGTATCTGTCACCGTTTGAAGAGTTCCAACGCTTTAAAACGCATCCGGCGATTGCCAAATACCTCAAAGGAGGTAAACGCATCAGCTACGGCGCGCGTGCGATTACGGCGGGCGGGATTTTGTCCTTGCCAAAACTGTATTTCAAAGGCGGTGTCTTGGTCGGCTGTGACGCCGGTTTCTTGAACGCCTCGCGCATCAAAGGTTCGCATGCCGCGATCAAAACCGGCATGTTGGCCGCCGAAGCCATCGCGCCAGCGTTGGCAGCAGGACGTGAGCGTGACGAACTGCCGACGTATGAAGAAGCATTTGAGCAATCCTGGTTGAAAGAAGAGCTCTGGCGTGCGCGCAACTTCAAACAATGGTTTAAAAAAGGCCGCACGGTGGGTACATTGATGACCGGTATCGAGCAAAAATTGCTCGGCGGTAATATTCCATGGACCATTCACCGCACCAAAGCCGATCACGAATGCCTGTTGCCAGCGGCGCAATGCGCACCGATTGTTTATCCGAAACCAGACAACGAATTGACGTTTGACCGCCTCTCATCGGTGTTCCTGTCCAATACCAACCACGAGGAAAACCAACCGGCGCATTTGACGCTGAAAGATCCGAGCGTACCGGTCAACGTGAACTGGAAAATCTACGCAGGACCGGAAGCGCGCTATTGTCCGGCGGGTGTGTATGAGTTCGTCGAGGATGCAAACAGCCCTGAGGGCGAGCGTTTGCAAATCAATGCGCAAAACTGCGTGCATTGCAAAACCTGCGACATCAAAGATCCAACGCAAAACATCGTGTGGGTCACACCGGAAGGTTCGGGTGGTCCGAACTACGGTAATATGTAATCGAAATGTTCGTATGAAGACGGCGCACTCAGATGCGCCGTTTTTCTTTTAATCGGCGTTAATCTCGGTACAATGAGCGCTAAAGTGCGCACTCAATGTGCACTCAATGCACACTTAAACGCCTGAACTATAGGAGCTGATATGCTGAATCTACAAGGCATTCACCACGCGGCGATCATTTGTTCGGATTACGCGGTATCCAAACACTTTTACACCGAGATTTTGGGCTTGCGCGTGCTGGCCGAGAACTACCGTGCGGAGCGCGATTCGTATAAATTGGATTTGGCTTTACCTGACGGTGCGCAAATCGAGCTGTTTTCCTTTCCCACTCCGCCCGCACGACCGTCGTATCCGGAGGCTTGCGGTTTGCGGCATTTGGCTTTTTCGGTCGCAGATGTGGCGCGCTGCGCGGCGCAATTGACTGCGGCAGGTGTGGCGGTACAGGATATCCGCGTGGATGAGTTCACGGGGCGGCGATTTGTGTTTTTCACCGATCCCGATGGTTTGCCGCTGGAGCTGTACGAGCTGTGAGCGGTATTCAGACCTGCTGCTCGGTGTCTAACGGATAGACCGGATTTTCCTTCATATGTCGGATAAGTTCGTCAAAACTATGAATTTCGACCAGCCCATTTTGGCGTAAATCAGGGTGTTTCGGCTCAATGATGTAGCCTTGGCTAACCTGTTGGAGCAAATGCAGGTCATTCAAGTTGTCGCCAACCGCGATGGTTTCGCCATGCGCCAGTTGCGGATTTTGGTCAATGATATGACGCAGTACATTGCTTTTACACAGTGGATGCTCTTTGCAGCCGTGGTCGTGGTAAAAGGCGGGGTTGATTGATAACGTTCCCTGACACACGTCGTTTTCAAATAGAACGATATGCGCTAAAGCAAAATCGGCAAAAATCCGTCGTCGCACCACTTCTGCGGCGACGAAATAGCTGTCGCTCACGACGCCGACTTTGTAGCCGCGTCGGCGTAGATCGTTGATCGCTTCAATCACGCCGTTGCGCAGTGGAATCTGTCGCGCGACTTGCTCGAATTGCGATTTGTGTACAAAGCGGAATAATTCGGCAATATGTTCGCTGCGCGTGGCCGAGTCAACCACAGCCGTGTCCAATAGTTCGTTGAGCTGATCGAGACATCCGACTTTTTTGGCCAGTTCCACCACATAGCGCTCTTGCGTGATGGTGCCGTCCATGTCGAGCAAAACCAGCTTGTTGCAGTCGCGCAATTTTTCCAATACTCGGTCGATGTGGGTTTTATTCTGCTGCTCCAGCTCCAGAATCGACATGATCTGATCCACGCTCAGTCGTCCGACGCGTTTGGCGCGCTGCAAAATCACGTGGCTGACCTCCTGTGCCATAAAGCCGAGGCTGGAGAGGTCTTGGCTGTCGTTGACCAAGCTGCCAATATCCACTTGCGCCAATTGTGCCCCGACCAGATGGGCGTCAATCAGTAAACCAATGTCCACGCCATAGCCATCCTCAAATGGCAATTGCTGTAGCAGCGATTTTCTCGCGGCGATGATTCCGCCCAGCGGCTGTGAAAACTCGCTTAATTCTGGAAAAAACAGTTTGAGCATCGGTTTGGCGGTCAATTCGGTCACTCTGCCGCCGCTGCGGCCAAAGCGCGCTTTGACAAAGTCTTTGCCTTCGTCCACGATCGGATTGATGAGATCGGAGATGATGTTCGGTCGCAGTCCGGTCAAATCGCCGTCCAAATAAACAATCACTTCGTGCTGCGCCATCGCAATACCATCTTCCATAGACGCGCCTTTGCCCAGCATGGAGCTGGTGATGACCTGTGCGCCGGCTGCTCTGGCCAATTCGGCGGTATGGTCTACCGAGCAGTCATCGACCACGATAACTTCGCCGGTACTCGGGTCGGAAAGCGCGTAGTGCACCACGTCGGCAATATGTCGAGACTCATTCAGCGCGGGAATGATGACCGAAGCAATGCGGGGAAGCTGGTGGGGTGGTCTGGGTTGAGGTGTATCTGCCGGATCGGTCTGGCTTTTTTGGGTAGGGGAAAACAGCTTGCGAATGTCGTTGAATAGTTGATCCCACTTCGATAATGCGGTGGGTTGCCAGATGGGGGCTGCGGTTTGACTCATGAGCTCGCTCCTTTGTATGGTGTCAAATTGAAGCATGACAACATGGGAAAAATAACACACACAAAATGCGCGCCAACGGGTGCTCAGTCTAAACGCTTTTTCTTGGCAGGTCAAACAAGAATTGTTTTAATGAGTTTTGTTGCAAATTGATGAATTTTAAATACAAAATCAGGCGAAATGCCTGATTTTGTGTGATGTGCTTTTGAATGGGTTAGCGCTGTTACAACGTTTTGAGCGCTTGCTCCAGGTCTTGCTGCAGGTCGAAAACATCCTCCAGTCCGATTTGGTAGCGCACCATGGATTGCGGACCGACTTGGGTGGCGGTACGAACTTGGTTCAGGTGATTCGGGTGTACAGGCAGGGCGAGTGACTCGAAACCGCCCCAGCTGTAACCAATGCCGAAGTATTGATAGCGCTCAACCATCGCGTTGATTTGCGCGGGGGTGTAGTGGGCTTTGAAAACGACGGTGAATAGGCCGCTGGCGCCGAGAAAGTCGCGTTGCCACAGTGCGTGTTGCGGATGCGATGACAGCGCAGGGTGAATCACCCGCTCTACCGCGTCTTGCGATTCGAACCATTGCGCGATGCGCAGGGCGTTGCGCTCGTGTTCGCGCAGGCGCACTGGCAAAGTGCGTAAACCGCGCAAGACCAGCGCGATGTCCATGCCGCCGGCAAATTGACCGGTTTGATGGGCGGTGTTGCGCACGCTCTTGTAGGTACGCTCGTTGGCGATGACCGCACCCATGAGAACGTCGGAGTGGCCGCCAAGGTATTTGGTCACGGCTTGTACCACGATGTCCACGCCGTGCTCGAAAGCTTTGAAATACAATGGTGTTGCCCAAGTGTTGTCAATGATGGTGGTGATGTTGTGCTGGCGCGCGATGGCGGTGATGGCGGGAACATCTTGGATTTCCAAAGTGAGCGAACCCGGGCTTTCGAGGAAAATCACACGTGTATTCGCTTGGATGAGTGCCTCAATACCCGACCCAATCAGTGGGTCATAGTAGGTTGTGCTCACACCATAACGTTTGAGCAGATCGTCACACAATTGGCGTGTCGGACCGTAAGCGGTATCCACCATCAGCACATGATCGCCTGTGCTCAGTTGCGATAACAGGGCGGTGGACAGGGCGGCCAATCCCGATGGGCATAGATAGGCGCGATGGCCGCCTTCGAGCTCGGCCAGTGCTTCGCACAGCGCCAATGAGGTCGGCGTGCCTTTGCGGCCGTAGGTATAGCTCTCTGCGCCGCTCTCGTATTCGTGGTGCGCTTTGGCCAAATCTGCGACGTGTTTATAAATAATGGTGGAGCCTTGATACAGCGGCGGGTTGGCCATGTGAATGCTGTCGGTATCGCGGGCTTGGGTAGCGCACAGGGTGTTTGGATTTTTGCGGCTCATAGTGGTGGTCTGCGTAGTGAGATGAAGGGTGGTCTTTTTGTAAAAAATATTTTAATACCCGAGTAATTTTATCGGATTTATGTTAGAATCTGCCTCAATGTTAATACCCGTTCAATTGACTGGGTATTGAATGGGAAAAACACACAGCAACATTGTAGCGAAAAGTCGCCAAAACGGTTGGGTTGATCGGGTTTTATACCGATGAATCTGGTCTGGTGAATTACCCGATACAGTGTCTATATATAACAGGAGAACACCATGAGACTCACCACCAAAGGACGCTTTGCCGTTACCGCACTGTTGGACGTGGCTTTGGCCGAGGGCGATTCGCCCGTCAGCCTGTCGGCGGTCGCCGAGCGGCAGGAAATTTCTCTGTCCTATTTGGAGCAGTTGTTTGGCAAATTGCGTCGATTCGGTCTGGTGAATAGTGTTCGCGGTCCGGGTGGTGGTTATACCTTGGCGCGGCCGATGTCCGAGATTACGGTGGCTGATATTGTCGTCGCGGTAGACGAGCCGATGGATGCGCGCCAATGTGAGGGTAAAGAGGACTGTAAGGGCGGTCAAAAATGCATGACGCATCATCTGTGGATGGATTTGAACCGAAAAATGTTCAATTACCTCTCGTCGGTGTCTTTGGCCGATCTGGTGCGCGAGCAGAATCAGCGCAATGAGTTACACGAAAGTGCGCAACGCTTGAACAAGCGCAAAACCATGATGAGCAACGCCGCAGTGTGAGCAAGCTCATAAAAAAGATGCAACCACAATACAACAACGATATAACGACTAAGTGAAGGAAGCTGTTTATGAATACAAAAGTCATGCCGATTTATATGGACTACTCGGCGACCACGCCGACTGACCCGCGTGTGGCGCAGAAAATGATTCCGTACATTACCGAGCATTTTGGCAACCCTGCTTCGCGCTCGCACCCGTATGGCTGGGAAGCAGAAGAGGCGGTCGAAGAGGCGCGTGCGCAAGTGGCCGCATTGGTCAATGCGGACCCGCGCGAGATCGTGTTTACCTCCGGAGCGACCGAGTCGAACAACCTCGCGCTCAAAGGCATCGCCGAGTTTTATCAAGACCGTGGCAAACACATCATCACGGTGAAAACCGAGCACAAAGCGATTCTCGATACCGCGCGCGAATTGGAGCGTAAAGGTTTTGAAGTGACCTATTTGGATGTGCTGGAAAACGGTCTGATTGATTTGGACGTGCTTAAAGCCGCGATTCGTCCCGACACCATTTTGGTCTCGGTGATGATGGTCAATAACGAAATCGGCGTGATTCAGGACGTCGAGGCGATTGGTGAGTTGTGCCGCGACAAAGGCGTGTTTTTCCATGTGGATGCGGCGCAAGCCACGGGTAAAGTGGCGATTGATTTGCAAAAACTCAAAGTTGATTTGATGAGCTTTTCCGCGCACAAAACCTACGGTCCGAAAGGCGTTGGTGCGC
>CAZCYS010000046.1:0-9495 GCA_964502825.1 uncultured Hydromonas sp.
CCTGATCGACAAAAAACCACCGACCGTGGTCATTGACACCCCATCGGGTTTAGCCTACGAAATCGACGTACCGATGAGCACATTGTACACGCTCCCCGAGCTCGGGCAAAAAGTCAGCTTGTTCCTACATCTGGCGATCCGCGAGGACGCGCATGTGCTGTATGGTTTTGCCTCCGCCGCCGAGCGCGCCAGTTTTCGCCAACTCATCAAAATCACCGGCATCGGCGCGCGCACCGCGCTGGGCATACTCTCCGGCCTGTCATCGGACGATTTGCAACAAGCGATTGCGCAGCAAGACGTCTCGCGTCTGACCAGCATTCCCGGCATTGGCAAAAAAACCGCCGAACGACTGGTGTTGGAGCTCAAAGACAAAGTTGCCAACCTCTCGTTTGACCACAAACCGAGCGAAAAAGCAGTGGACACCTCGGCACGCGTGGACGTCTACGCCGCGCTGATGGCGCTGGGCTACGCGGAAAAAGAGATCAACCACGTGCTGAAACACTTCCCGAACGATTTGGACGTCAACAACGGCATCCGCTGGGCGCTACAACAATTTTCTAAGTAATCTGGACACCATAATCTGGACAAAACCGCACCATGAGCCAAATCATCACCGACGACTTTTCCGCCCACTTACCGAATCAAACCGCGCAAGAGCGTCTGATCGAAGCCGAGCCGCTGAACCCGCACGAGGAGCAATCCGAGCGCGCCCTGCGCCCGAAACTATTGGACGAATACGTCGGGCAAATCAAAATTCGCGAACAGCTTGATATTTTTATCGGCGCGGCACGCACACGCCAAGAAGCGCTCGACCACACCCTGCTGTTTGGCCCGCCGGGTTTGGGTAAAACCACGCTCGCACACATCATCGCGCGCGAAATGGGCGTCAATCTCAAACAAACCTCCGGCCCCGTGCTGGAGCGCGCGGGCGATTTGGCTGCATTATTGACCAATTTGGAGACCAACGACGTCCTGTTCATCGACGAAATTCACCGCCTCTCACCCGTGGTGGAGGAAATCCTCTATCCGGCGCTGGAAGACTATCAAATTGACATCATGATCGGCGAAGGCCCCGCTGCGCGCTCGGTCAAACTGGACCTCAAGCCGTTCACCCTGATCGGTGCGACCACTCGTGCGGGAATGCTGACCAATCCGCTGCGCGACCGATTCGGCATCGTCGGGCGGCTCGAATTCTACACCATCCCCGAGTTGACCCACATCGTCACGCGTTCCGCCGGACTGCTTGGCTGCCAGATTGAAACCGAAGGCGCCATCGAAATCGCCCGTCGCTCACGCGGCACGCCGCGTGTGGCCAATCGCCTGCTGCGCCGTGTGCGCGATTACGCACAAGTGAAAAGCAACGGCGTGATTACACAAAAAGTCGCCGATGCCGCCCTGAAAATGCTTGATGTGGACTCGGCTGGACTCGACGTGATGGACAAAAAACTGCTCGAAGCGATTTTGTACCGTTTCAACGGCGGCCCCGTCGGCCTGGACAACCTCGCTGCCTCGATCGGCGAGGCCAAAGACACCATCGAAGACATCATCGAGCCGTATTTGATCCAACAAGGCTATCTGCAACGCACCCCGCGCGGACGCATCGCCAGCGCCATGACCTATCAGCATTTTGGCTTGACGCCTCCGGCAAGCGAAGGCAGTTTGCTGTGACGACTGTGACCAAACCGCCAAAAAGCCAAATAAATAGGGCTAAATGACACCGTGTACTGAATGATTCGCGTATCATAATAAAGGACTGATACGAGACATCTGCGTTGTTTAAGTCGCGTTTCTGTGTGGCGTCGTTATCTGCATTGCCACCACACCAACCCACTCATTCTGGCCGAAGGAAAGACATTTTATGAGTTCAAATACCTCCGCCGTCAAAGCGCCGATCAATTGGCCCGCTTTGATCGTTCTCACTTTGACCCCGTTGGCGGCCCTGATTTTAATTCCTTGGTACGCATGGACACATGATTTCAGTATGGCGGCTTGGATTTCTTTTGTCGTCATTTTGGCGCTCAACGGTCTGAGCATCACCGCGGGCTACCATCGCCTGTGGTCGCATCGCGCTTATGAAGCCAGTTGGCCGGTGCGTTTCGTCCTGATGATTTTTGGCACGATGGCCACGCAAAACTCGATCTTGAATTGGTGCTCCGGACATCGCAACCATCACCGCCATGTCGATGATTTGGATTTAGACCCGTATTCAGCCAAACGCGGCTTTTGGTTCTCGCACATCGGCTGGATGCTGCGCGATTATCCGAGCGGTCAATTGGACTATAAAAACGCACCTGACCTGCTCAAAGACAAAATGGTGATGTTCCAACATAAGTATTATGTGCCACTCGCGTTGGCCATCAACTTTGGCATTCCCATCGGCCTTGGCTATCTGGTTGGCGACGTAGCGGGCGTGGTATTGTTGGCCGGTTTATTGCGTTTGGTCGTGAGCCACCATTTCACCTTTTTCATCAACTCATGGGCGCACGTCAGCGGCAAACAACCCTACACCGATACCAACACCGCGCGCGACAATCCGATTTTGGCTTTATTTACTTGGGGTGAGGGTTACCACAACTTCCACCACATCTTTCAATACGACTACCGCAATGGCGTCAAATGGTGGCAATACGACCCGACCAAATGGCTGATCTACGGCCTCTCTCGCGTCGGTTTGGCCAAAAATTTACGCCGAATCCCGCGCTTTACCATCGTCAAAGCCGAAGTGGAAATGAAGTTCAAGCGTGCCGAACAGTCTTTAGAGGTCTATGGTTTGGAATTCAAACAAGACATCAAAACCCTGAAAGACAAAATCAGCCACGAATACGAGCTATACAAACAAACAGCCAACGCTTGGACGCAGCTCAAAGAGCGGGAATTTAACGCTAAAAAAGAGCAAGTCAGCCAAAGTTTCAAAACGGCGGACAAAAAACTCCGAGCCGAATACAAGCAAATCGAGCAAAAAATGACCGCGCACTCGGAACGCATGCAGGCTTTGCTGAAAAACCTCAACAAACAATTGGCGGCGGCGAAGGCTTAATAATCCCGTTCAGATACGAAACCGGATCAAAGACACAGAAAATTGTTGATTGTTATAAAAATGGGGTGGGTACATTCAGTGCCCACCCCATTTATTTGTTCGTATCTCCCCAACACCAGCATATGCGCACGACCCAATCAATCGAATCGACGAGCGCTCAGTGGATGTCATGCTTCCGCAGCCATGCCTATTCAAATGACAGCAATGCGTCTAAACAACTGCTTCCTGCTCATTGCGCAACGCACGAAAGCAAGCAGGCAGTTGATGGACAATCATACTCAATTGTTGCCACAGAATCACATGCTGCCGATCGGCGGTATCACTCGCGGGACGCATGGCGGCCAACTCGGCACTCAAACCACTGTAAATCGCGTCAAACGCACTCGGCTGCAACGTGGCGATCGCATCCAATGCATCGGCCACGCGGTAAGCCAGTCGATAAAACGGCTCGGTAACGACAGTATTGTCGTGCTCCGATTGAGGCTGTAAATGCTGCCGATACGCGCCCAACGCGGAAATATAACCAATCAAATTATAGTTGAGCCGCAGCAGCTTAAATCCATTTGGCAGGTGATCGGCGTATTTTTCCGGCTCCCTGCTCATATTGGACAAGGTATTGCTCAGCGCCACCGCGCGCTCATGCGCTTGGCGCCGCACGCTGCGATAGTCCACATCATCCATGCCACCGTGTTGCAATTGATCCAAAATCACCCGGAGATAGTTACCGTTATAGGTAATCGCGCGACGAGCGGTGTGATCCAAGGTGAGATAACGCCAATCCGGCCACAGATACGATACCGCCACCCACGCAATCGCCGAGCCGATGAGTGTATCCACAATGCGCAAGGGCATGGCGGCATACATATCCAAACCCGCCAGTGAAAAACTGGTCATCGCCTGAATGGTAATGAAGAATGTTGAGAAGCGATAATCATTGTTGCGAAAGAAGAAAAACAGCGTCGTGGCCGCAACCACAATCCACAATTTGGTCTCGATGGATGGCGTGAAATACGGAATCAGCGCGCTGACCAGCACCCCCAAAATAGTACCGATGATGCGTTGATTGACGCGGCTTTTGGTGCTGGAATAATTGGGCTGGCACACAAATAGCGCGGTCAGCAAAATCCAATAGCCGAGTTTCAAATCCAGCAGCTCGACCATCATACAGGCAACAAACACCACGATGGCCAAACGCACCGCGTGGCGAAACACCACCGACTCGAACGTCATTTGGCTGCGCATCGTGCGCCACGCGTGCTTCAAACCGCTTTGCTCCAATGCCGCAATTCGGCTCGCATCCGAATCCGTCTCCAAATCCGTCGCATCCTGAGTATTCAGATGAGCGAGCTGATAATCAATGCTGCTCAAATTATCCAACAGGCGTTGCAGCGCATACACATCCATACCACCGTGCGTGTCTGCGTAGTGATTGAGCGACTGCCTGCTGCCCTCAATGGCGCGGGTCAAACGGCTGCTATACGCATACGGCTCATTGCTGCGCAAACTCTCGGCAATATCACGGCACGCCTGTGCTTGTAGCTCCAATAGCCGCTGGATGCGAAAAATCAAATCGGTATTTTTGAGCTTTTCCGCCAATGCACGATATTCAAAGTGCGCCGAACTGATGCGCTCATGAATATCCTGCGCCGTGAAATAAAAACGCAACATCCGCACCGTGCGCGGATGGCGGTTTTGCCCACGCATGCGATAAAACAGCGCACTGCGACACTCATTAAACGCCGCAATCACCCGCGCATTTTTCATCGCCAATTCAACTTGCCGACTGTCGAGCAAATCCGCATCATCCGGGTCAAAAAACGCCGATTTGGCATCAAAATACGCCCCCAATGCCGCATAGGCACGTCCAACCGTTTGCTGCACCGTCCGATGCGGAAAAATCATGTGGAACAGCAGCGTCACGCCACCATACAGCGACGTACCGAGCAAAATCATCAAGGGATTCACCAGCCACATGCCATCCGGCTTATGCGTCAATGTGGTATACGTCGCCACCGCCAGAGTACCAAATGCAATCGTACGGTAACGCAAACCAATCGCGCCGAGCCAAGTAAAGCCAAACGTGATCGCGGTCATCCACAGCACAAACCACATGCCTTTGCCCAACATGATTTGCGAGCCGACGGAGGCAAAGGCAAAGGCGCACAGGGTAAACAGCATGTTTTTCAGCCGCCCTGTCAGGCGATGATCCAAATCCACCAAACCGCCTGCAATAATCCCCAACACCAGCGGCATCGACAAAGATGGCGCGTCAACATACCACACAAACACCGCAGCGATCAGCACACTGATGAAGACGGGAATCGTATTGATAATTTTCGGATGGAACGAGCTTATTTTCATGGTATTGCGATAGAGGAATGGAGATGCGCCGTTTTTGTCTCATGACACAAACATGCGCGAGTGCTATTGTAACGCAGAGCGCAAACAGCACGCCGACGACACAGCCAGCATTTGCCCCAAAAGGGTGCGCAACAGCCATTAATTGGCGGTTTGATTGCCATCTGGATGATTTCAAGAAGGAGTGTTAAACGATTCGTATGCACGCTGGAATCATGCTCCAATGTTCAACCCATTCGTGCGATGACGCGATTGTATCGCCAATCGCGCTTGACTAACGGTACTACGACCGCATCACTTGAATCGTCGCCACACCAATACCGCCAAAACCAAGCTGGTAATGAGATAGAGCACTTGCGACACGCCGTGCAACTGCATAAATGCACCGGCGTTGCTGAGCATATTGGCTTTGAGCGCCTGCATTTTAGGGGTAATGACGGCGTATTGAATGATGACGATGAACAGAGCAATCAGCGTCAGCCACAGATTTTTGTTGTGCAATAGTTTTTGTGCATGGCGCACGCGGTAGTCGATCAGCACAAGTAGCGCACAGATGAGGCTGATGAGGTAGGTCGCTTGGAGCAATTCGCCGGTGATCAACCCCGCTTCAATTTTCGGCCATTTGGCGAACATCAGCGGCGCAAAGACATAGCCGGTAATCCATGTGGTGACCGCCCAGATCATCAAGGCCAAAAAAGACAACCGCGCCAGCCAAGCGTGCCAACGCGGTTTTTGTGCGGTTTCAGTCATTGTCTCTGGGCGCATGACCGATCGATCCGATTAAATATACAGCACTTCGATGACTTCGTACTCGCGCACGCCCGAAGGAGCCTGCACTTGCGCGACATCACCCGCGTATTTGCCGATCAGCGCGCGTGCAATCGGCGAGCTGATGGAGATTTTGGATTCTTTGATGTCCGCCTCGTCGTCACCAACGATTTGGTAGCGAACTTCTTGGTTGTTTTCCAAGTCTTCCAGCACCACGGTTGCGCCAAACACGACACGGCCTTCGGCATCCAACGTGGTGGGATCGATGACTTGTGCATTGGCCAATTTGGCTTCGAGTTCAATAATGCGACCTTCTACAAAGCCTTGCTTTTCCTTAGCAGCGTCATACTCGGCATTTTCCGACAAGTCGCCTTGCGCGCGCGCCTCGGAAATCGCGGTGATGACGGCGGGACGCTCAACGTGTTTGAGGTGTTGTAATTCGTCACGCAAGAGTTGTTCGCCAATTTTGGTAATCGGGGTTTTCATACTTCCTCTCCAACAGCAAAGGGGTTTCGAATGCGTTTTTCGCGCATCCGAGTTATTTTGAGTGTAAAAAAATCACCGCAGTCCTCGCACGGTTGTGCACTGCGGTGGCGCGGGTCATGATCGACCTTAATGAGCGTTATTGTACACACAACACGCGCCATTGTGGCGAGAATTGTGGCGCTGTGTTGATGGTGCACATGCTTATACACCTGTCCTTATGCGCTGGGCTGGCTCACTCATTTTGGCTCGCTCTGATGCTCGTCCAAGGTATTACCGCAACTGGAGCAGAATTTAAAAAAGGTGCTGCATCGCGTGCCGCAGCGTGCGCAGGCTTTGAAAACACACAAGCCACAATGCACGCAGTAGTCCGCCGGCACGCCCGATGCGCCGGTATTGAGCGGGCGTTCGCAGCTTGGACAGACGTTTTTCGCCAGATGACCGAGCGCTTGCTCGTAGCTGAATTCTTTGCGCCGCTCTTCCTGCGAGCTTTGGCTCATTTTTAGCTCTTCTTCCTGCTTGCGCCGCAGGTATTTTTGCATTTGCATGATGCCGTAGTAGCCTCCGACCAGCGTCAGCAAAATGCCGACGATGTAGCGCACATAACCGCCGTAGCTCGGTAAGTACGGCACCAGTTCGATGAAAAACACGATCAGCGCGAAGAAGATAAAGCCCCAAACAAACGGCCAGTAGCGGCTTTGACGCTTTTTGGCGAACAGCCATGCGCCGAGCGCCAACGCAGGCAAGGCAATCAATAAACGCCACAAAAAGACTTTTAAATCATAGGCATTGCGTGCGCTTTCATAGTTTTTATACGCCTGATCGCGCAATTCTTGTTCGCGCGTCGTGTCTACCGTGCGCTCGTTGTCCAAAACGGCTTGATTGAGTTGCTCGACCGACTTTTGTGCCGCGCTGACCCGCGCTTGCAATTGATCCAAAGCGCGCGTACGCTCAAGGACTTGTGCATCCTGCGCGGTGTTTCCAGTCGCGGTGCGCGTCTGAATCCAGTTGTCGAATTTATTTTTTTCTTCGTCGTAGCGCTTTTGTTCGGTTTCCAGCGTCAAATACGCTTGCTCCAACTCACGCCGTACCTGTTTATTTTTTTGCTCAACCGCTTCTCGCTGCGTCTGGATATTTTTTAACTCGACCGGCTCATACTGCGTCAACTCCGGCGCATTGCCCACCTTGGGCAAATCACCGATGATTTTGCCACCCAATCCGGTCAAAAATGCGGCGAACAGCACGGCGATACACCACATCACCACGGTAAAAATTTGCTCGGGTAAGCGTTTGTTTTTATTCATTTTAAACATGGCGTCCTCGCATGACAGGCTACAAAAATGGATACACCCACATCATAACTGAGTTTATCCGTAGTTGGCGCTTTTGCGGCCTTTTTCATAGGATATGAGCCAATCCGATTGATGCATCCATGCCCGAGCCAAAGGCAAAAACCAAGCGGATGAATGTCACGATTGTTACTTTTATCATGAAATTATGTTCAATAGTAAAATTATTTTGTTCAAATATGAAATTTGTGTTACCCTGTCATTGCACTCAGTCAGTGCATGAGTGCATGTGACAAGCCTCCATAAAATGATAGCTAACAAAGCAATAAAAAGGTGAACATATGTTTAATTTCTTAAAACCCGCTCCGTACAAGCCGGAGCTTCCTCCCGATCAAATCGATCCCACATATAAGCGGCTTCGCTGGCAAGTATTCATGGGGATTTTCTTCGGTTACGCCGCGTATTACTTGGTGCGCAGTAACTTTGACCTCGCGCAAAAGGGTTTGATTGAAGCGGGTATGTATAACAAGGCGGAACTCGGTATCATCGGTACCGGCGCAGGTTTGGCCTATGGTTTGTCTAAATTTCTGATGGCTGCGTGGTCGGATCGCTCCAATCCGAAAAAATTCATGCCGCTGGGTCTGCTGTTATCCGGTATGTGTATGACCTTGATGGGCTTGATGCCGTGGGCAACCTCCAGCATCGCGATCATGTTTATCATGATTTTCCTGAACGGTTGGTTCCAAGGTATGGGTTGGCCACCGGCAGGTCGCACTATGGTGCACTGGTGGTCGAAAAAAGAACGCGGCGGTATCGTTTCCGTATGGAATACCGCTCATAATTTGGGCGGCACAATGCCCGGTCTGTTGGTGGTGCTCGCTACGGTGATCTTTGCTACGAATCATCCCGACATTGCCAAAGTCACCGCCAAACATGTGTGGCAACAGGCCTTGTACTACCCGGGTATTTTGGCGATGGTTTTGTCTGTACCGTTGTATTTCGCACTCAAGGACACACCGCAGTCTTGTGGTTTGCCGCCGATTGAAAAATACAAAAACGACTATCCAGAGGATTACGACGAAAAAACCTATGAGAACAATATCAGCGCCAAAGATATTTTCTTCAAATACGTGTTTAATAACCGTCTGCTGTGGTACATCGCCATTGCCAACGTATTCGTCTACCTGATTCGCTACGGTATTTTGAAATGGTCGCCAGTGTATTTGGGTGAAGTGAAACACTTTGACATCAAATCAACTGCGTGGGCGTATTCGGTATACGAATTGGCCGCTATCCCGGGCACACTGCTGTGCGGCTGGATGTCGGACAAAGTGTTCAAAGGCAAACGCGGTCTGACCGGCTTCGTGTTCATGGTTTTGACCACCATCGCGGTGATCGCATTCTGGATGAACCCGGCCACGCCGGAAGCAGAATTGGCACACTACGCGACCCTGCCTTGGTACGATAACCCATACAAACTGTTTGACTTCATCATGATGACCACAATTGGTTTCCTGATTTATGGTCCGGTGATGTTGATTGGTCTGCACGCCTTGGAAT
>CAZCYS010000047.1:0-9359 GCA_964502825.1 uncultured Hydromonas sp.
CAGCGCAGATGGTGGGAATTATTCCGTGCTTCCTTAATTCTTCGATGCACAGTCTAACACGACTGCACTGGTGAACGATGATCCTTTTTGGCCAAAGCGGGATTTTTGACGCACGAAAAAAACACCAACTTCCCTAAAGATAGGACTGTTTCCGAAAATCAACATAATTCTGCGTTATGATACAAACATAGTAAAAAAATAGAATTTTGATAATTAAATGTAGGAATTTTTTTGAGTGATGTTCTGAAAAGGAGAAAAATATGGGATTCAAACCTCTCCCCGCAGCGATAGCTGCATTGATTACGCTCGTTATCTGGTTCTTCATTCCAATTCCTGCCGGCGTCACACCGCAAGCGTGGCATCTACTGGCACTGTTCATCGGTGTGATCGCGGCCATCATCGGCAAAGCCATGCCCATCGGCGCGATTGCCTTCATCGCCATATTATTGGTCGCGATCACCGGCGTCACCGCTGACAAACCGGGCGCGGCGATTCAGGATGCCTTGAGCAGCTTTGCCAATCCGCTGATCTGGCTGATCGGTTTTTCCATCATGATTTCACGCGGTTTGATCAAAACCCGTTTGGGTGCGCGCATCGGCTACTATTTCATCTCGATTTTCGGTAAAAAGACCTTGGGCATCGGTTATGGCTTGGCGCTGTCCGAATTGGTGCTTGCGCCAGTCACACCGAGCAACACCGCTCGTGGCGGCGCGGTGATTCACCCCGTTATGAAATCCATCGCCGCGAGCTACGATTCCGATCCCGAACAGGGCACACAAGGGCGCATTGGTAAATACCTCGCGCTGGTGAACTACCATGCCAATCCGATCACCTCGGCTATGTTCATCACCGCGACCGCGCCCAACCCGCTGGTGGTCAAGTTGATTGCAGACGCCACAGGCGCAAACATCCAACTGTCGTGGAGTACATGGGCTTTGGCCATGCTGTTGCCCGGTCTGGCCGCGATTTTATTGATGCCGCTGGTATTGTTCTGGCTCTACCCGCCGGAAATCAAAAATACGCCGAACGCCGCGCAGTTTGCCAAAGAAAAACTCGCTGAAATGGGCAAGATGAGCCATGGCGAACGCATCATGCTGACGATTTTTGCGGTGCTGCTGTTGCTGTGGGCAGGTGTACCTGCAATGATTTTCGGCAGCGCTTGGGCGGTTGATCCGACCACAACCGCTTTATTGGGCTTGGTGCTGTTGTTGCTGACAGGCGTATTGACATGGGACGACGTGTTGAAAGAGAAAAGCGCGTGGGACACCATCGTTTGGTTCAGTGCGCTGATTATGATGGCCTCCTATTTGAATAAACTCGGGCTGATTGCGTGGTTCTCGCAAAGTTTGCAAAGCGGCATTACCCACATTGGGCTGGGCTGGTTTGCCGCCAGCGCCTTGCTGCTGCTCGCGTATATGTATGCGCATTACTTCTTTGCCAGCACCACGGCACACATCACAGCGATGTTCGGTGCCTTTTTCGCTGCCGGTATTGCCTTGGGCGCGCCGCCGATGTTATTCGCCCTGCTGATGGCCGCCGCCTCAAGCCTGATGATGACGCTCACCCACTATGCAACGGGTACGTCGCCGGTGATTTTCGGCTCGGGCTACACGACACTGGGCGAATGGTGGAAAGCGGGATTCGTCATGAGCGTGGTCAACCTCATCGTCTGGGTGGTGGTCGGTTTCGGCTGGTGGAAAGTGCTGGGCTATTGGTAATATTATTCATGTTTGGCATCGCACGATAAAAAACGCACCAACTATGGTGCGTTTTTTATCTCACCTCACCTCATGCGCCACGCCATCAACCCGCAATAAATAACCGCGTACCGCACATTCGGGATAAATGTCCTGCATCAGCGTGACGTATTCGCGCAGTTGCTGCTCATACGCCATCAGCGCCACCGCATCCCAGCCGCTTTTGTAGTCCAAAACGCTGATCGTCGAACCCACGCGCACCCAGCGATCCATACGTTTGATCTGGCCATCCGCCGTCATCAGGCTCATTTCATTGTGCGCCTCATCGTACTGCGTCGGGTCAAACCATGCGCGCCATTGCGGTTGATGAACAATCGTTTCGCACCACTGGCGCACCTGCTGCGCCTCAGACAGGCTGATCGCGTAGTGCTCGCTCAGCCATTCGTCGTTCAATTCATGCGGTGGATTCGGCTGGCTGAACCATTCCAACGCCTGATGCAGCACCGAGCCTAATGTGAGCGCATGGTTATCCTGTGCAAGCGGCACCATGGGCATTTGCCTGTTCAATGCCGCTTCATCCGCCTCAATATCACTGTACACATTGACTGCTGTGGTAGCTGCGGCAGTGTTGACCCATTCATCTTTTACAGCAATATCCACGTGTGCCGAACACGCTTCCCGCCACTGCGCCGCGTGGCTGCTCCACAATTGCGGCTGGTCGGGTAATACGCCCGAAGCCACCGGATCAAGGCTCTGAACCGCATGCAGCAACTGTTCAAACAAGCCATTTTTCGCTGGCGCTGCGGGTTTTTCGGCATTTTTATCCTCAGCAGCAGC
Source organism: uncultured Hydromonas sp. (assembly GCA_964502825.1). Taxonomy (GTDB): domain Bacteria; phylum Pseudomonadota; class Gammaproteobacteria; order Burkholderiales; family Burkholderiaceae; genus CTSOIL-112. The sequence goes on from CAZCYS010000047.1 coordinate 2,535, forward strand.
ATCCTCATCGCCCAGCTCCTGCGCCGCACTGACCACCAGCATTTGCCGCGCGCGGGTCATCGCCACATAGCATTTATTGAAATGCTCCTGTTCGTCCAAAGCCCTCGCTACCTTGCGCCGCTCGCCGCGCCACGCGCCGATGCGCTCGCCCGTGCTGACCCACGACACATGGGCGGGTGCAGATTCATCCGGATGCCAGTCAATCAGCCAGTAGTTCGTCGGCGTGCGCTCCGCCGAGGTTTTCATATCAATCAAAAAGACGATGGGCGCTTCCAAACCTTTGGACGCATGTACGGTCAAAATCCGCACGGCGTCACGCATCCCGAGCGGCTCGCTTTCCGATTGCCCGTCCTGCGCGCGCGCCTGCGAGCGTTTGAGCGCGTATAAAAAATCCGCCAAGCTCGGGTAACGCCCCGTATTCACATTCAAAGCCAACTGCAAAAAACTCTGCAAATTCGCTTGCACCTGCGGATTGAGCCAGCTCGGGACGACACGCGCATAGGCCTCAAAAATTCGCCCTTGTGCGTAAATTCGATCCAGCACATCATGCACCGGCAAATAGCCCGCGACCGCCTGCCACTGACTGAGCAGAGCAAAACTGTCGTGCCAATGCGCCTCGGTTGCTTCGCCAAACGCCGCCAAGCGCCGTTGCCAAACCTGCCAATACGACAAACGCTCGCCCGCCGACTCATGGCTGTGTGCCCACGCGCGTAATTGCAACAACTGCGCGTCGGTTTTGGCGAACATCGGATTGCGCAGTACCTGCATCAGCGCCCAATCATCATCCGCGCGCATCAGCCACTGTACCAGCGCCATTAAATCCAAGGCCTCCAGCGTATCGAGCAAACCGCCGCGACGCGAGCTTTCAAACGGAATGTGCGCTTGGCGCAGCAAGCGCTCGTAGTTGACCAAATGCGTGCGCCCATAAATCAAAATCATCATGTCGCCGTAGCGCGCCGGACGGTGGCTGTGCATCTGCTCATCCCACACCGGATAGCGCCCGACCAACTGTTCAATCGCTGCGACCAACTGCGCGCTTTCGCTGTCGCGGATGGTTTGCTCCACGACGTATTGCGGTTGCGTCAGCCAATCGCGCGGCGCGGTTTCAGCCTGCTCAGTCACCGTCTCAGACGACTCGTCCGATCCCGCCGATTCCACTTTCGGCAACCCCAGACACGCAACATTGCCAACGACTTTGCCTGTTTGCGCCGTGCTGTGCGGGCTGAAATCCACCAGCGCGCAATCGGGCTGCGTGAACATTTGATTCACCCAGTCAATCACTGCCTGGCTGTTGCGCCGCGTGAATTGCGTTTGCAACACCACTGCGTCGTACTGCTCGCACAGCAAATCCTGCGCCCGATCGAACAAGCGCGCATCCGCGCCGCGAAAGCGATAAATCGACTGTTTCACATCGCCGACCAAAAAGACTCTTGGCTTGTCGTCATCGCCCTGATACGCCGACAGCCAATCGTGAATGATGTGCCACTGCAAGGGGTTGGTGTCCTGAAACTCATCGAACAATAGATGTTTGTAACGTGCATCCAACTGAATTTGCATGAATGCCGCCGTCGTTTCATCGTGCAATAACTCAAAACAACTGCGCGACACATCACCAAATTCGAGCTGATGGCTCAAGCGTTTTTGCGCGCGGTCAATGCGCAGCAGCGCGTCCACGCACGGCCAAATATGCGCATGCAAATGATAGGCCTTCAAGTCCGCTTCTCGTGCGGCTTTGAATGCAAAGGCCTCATTGATGACTGCGCGTGCTTCTTCAAACACATCTTTATCAATGTGTCCGTCCAGACGCTTGAGCTGGTCTTTGTCCAATTGAAATTTTTGCTTGCTCAAGGTATTGGACTGCGTTCGGAACGGATTGAGCGCCTGCCACACAGTCGCTGCATCGCCGCTGTCCAAAGCATTTTGAATGCCCTGCGCACGCTCGGCTTTCTCCGTTTTGCCGGCAAACATCGCCGTCAAAATCGTGTTCAGCGCCTCGCCTGCAGTCACTTCGCGATACCACGCGTGCAGGATGTCCGCTTCGCCGCCATTTACATCAAAACCCGACTCCAACAAAATTTCCTCGCGCAGCCGTGCCAACGGCGGCTCTGTGGATGTGCCTTGCCACAGTTCGATTTCATTGCCCAAATTCAAGGCGGCATTGAGCATATTCTGCGTGACGAACTCGCCCAACTGCCCAACCAATTGCAAATAATGCGCGCGCACGCTCTGGCCGTCAGCGCGATTGAATTGGCGATAAAACTCATCCCACACGGCTTGGCGCAACGCGTCGTTATCCAACACCAGCGTTGCATCACGCGCCACGCCCGAGCCCATCGGCGCGGCCTTGAGCAAGCGGTAAAACCACGCGTCGAAGGTGTAAATCGGAATCTCCTGCCCCGAGCCGAGGATGCGATCATACAGCCCCTGCGCCACGGGCAAACGCTCACGCGCCGCCGACTCGGACAAGCCGCGCTCGGTCAGCAAGGCCAGTACCTGCTCGGTGGAACCATCGGCCATTTCGCGCAGCAGTTGAGCCACGCGGTCGCGCATTTCCTGCGCGGCCTTTTTGGTGAAGGTGATGGCTAAAATTTGCTTCGGCTCAACCCCTTCGAGCAGCAGTCGAATGATGCGCGCAGTCAGCAACCACGTTTTACCACTGCCCGCGCAAGCACGCACCACTACGCTGCACGCGGGATCCAGCGCGGCATGAGTGAACGCTACGCCGTCAATCGGCTGCTCGTTTTTAAAATACGCATTGAAGGAAGTATGGATGGGTGCGCTCATGATGCGTCTCCCTGCCCCGATACCGTCCCCCACACTGGCGCGGCATAATCTTTGCGGCACACCGCGCGATAATCGCAGTACACACAGGCACTTTTTTCACCAAATGCGACCAGCGGCGCGCCCTGCGCCATCTGCAAAAATACCTGCTGCACCTGCTCGCGCAATTGTCGTGCCTGCTGATGAATATACGTCGCATCGCCTAAAATCGCTTCGGGCAAAGTGCGATCGGCATGGCGATCCACACCGACATAGCGTGCATCCACAATCGGTTCAGCCGCCCCTGTTGCTTCAACCGCCGACTCAATTAAATTGATGTAGAACGCCAACTGCGTGTCCTCATGATTGCGAATGCTCTGTTGATAGCCGCGTACATTATTGGTTTTATAATCGATCAGCGACCATTCGACTTCGCCCAATTCGTTCATTCGCTCATCCACCTGATCAATGCGCCCGCGCCAGTGCAATTCATGCACGGCGTGTCCCGCCGCATCGACGATGCTTTGCGCGCGCGTGGCTTGTGGCGCGTATTCGCTGTGTTTGACTTGCCAACCCTCGCGTTCGCGCGCCTGCCACCACTGGACAAATGCGGCGGCGTAGCCGTGAAATTGCTGCTGTACCGCCCAATAGCGCGGATTATCGGCGCACAGCGGCAGCAAGCATTCGTCCACCGTTTGCGCAAATACGCTCAAATCCTGCTCGGGTGTCGCGGCATCGCGCTGACGGTGAAAGCGCTCCACCACGCTGTGCCACAAATTGCCTTTGTCGCTCGGACTGATTTCGTCACTCGGCCATTCGTGCGGCGCCATTTGCAACACTTTTTTCGCATGGTATTGATAGGGACAAGCAGCCAAAGTGGTCAAATCGGTGGCGGAAATCTGTCGCGGCAGGTGCTGCGCCACCGTGACCGCACTGCGTGGCTGCACCTGCGGAACGACGGTACATTCAATGCGTTCGGTATCCAGCACTTCGCCGCCCTGTGCGCGCAGATATTGCTGCAACCACGGACTGAGCGCATTCGGCGCGCCGTCTTTTTGCGCCGCAAAACTGGCGCAGACCTGCGCATTGAGCGCAAAAATATCCAGCAGCGCGGTGCGCATCTGGCGCTGTTTGTCCTGCACGGTCGGCAAACCCAAATCCTGCCGCACCGTCCAATTGAGCAAGCCCGAATCCACCTCCGAACCGGGTAAATTACCCGCATCCGCGCCAAGCAACCACACCGCGTCAAAGGTACGCAAGCGCGTATTGCCCAGCGGCAATAAAATCACCTCTTCCACGGTTTGCGCCGACTCGCTGCCCAAACTCGGCGGACGGTAGGTCAGCCGCTCAACCTCGGTATTCATCAGGCGCAGCAGCGTCGCAAAACTCAGCGGCGCGTCGTTTGCCACCCACGTCCAGCGGTGCAGCAACGCACACCACAGTTGACCGGCATTATCCTGCTCCAGCGCAGACCACAGGCCGAACTGCTTCGCCCAGTCCATCAACTCTTGCGCCCACACCGACAGCGTGCGCGGCGTTTGCCAACGGCGGTGCTGGTTTTTTGCCTGCGCCAGCAATTCATGCACATCCGCATATGCAGTGTCCATTTCGGCAGCGCTCAAATCAGCCAGCGGCATCGCGCGCGTTTTCACATACGCCCATTCCTCAAGCCAGTCATCCCATGTGCGCCACACGCGCGTCTGCTGATAACGCTGCTGCCGATCGGCCAAGGCATACAGCACGGCCAAAGCCGCCGCTTTGCGCTCGCTCGACCAATCCGCCAGCACCATCGGATGCGTCAGCCACTGCATCAAATCCTTGGCCAATACAGCTTCGTGCAACAATTGCAAACCATGAAACCACGCACTCGCCGCGCGCGACGTGGACAGCAGCCAACCGGTATCGTCCCGAATGTCCACACCCACACGCCGCAACAAAGCCCAAACGCGCCGACTCACCTGTCGATCCAGCGCCACCAATGCGATTTGACGCAAACCCTGCTCGCGCCAACGCAACACCTGTCGCACGATGGTCTGCGCCTCATCCTCTAAATTGTGCGCGCGGAAAAATTGAATGTCTGAAGTCACTTCAGATGAATCAACGGCACAATCGCCCGACCAACGCGCGGCCAAATCCCCCGCGATACGCGTAATCGCCACTTGCCGTTGTTTACCCACACGCACCTGAACCGCCTGAATGTCCAACACGCACACCCGCGTGTGCTGCGCGTATGTGTGCCAAAAATCCGTCTCGTGCGCCGTCCACGGACGGTTGCGCAGTACCCAAACGCAGTCGTAAGGACGCGGCTCGCGCCGACACATCTGCTGCAACACCGCCAAATAGCGCACCACCGGCGTTTGTTTGTCCACGTCGGCTTGCCAACAGTGTAATAAAATCGCCAACTCCTGCTGCGCGATGCGGTGCGTCTGCCGCTGATACACCGTGGCAATCGCCTGCTCCACCGAATTTTTCACCCACTGCACGTCACGACCGGCGAGCAAATGAATGCTCAACTCGTCCGACATATCGATTAACTGCCGTGCCAAGCCGAGCCAATCATCGCTGTGCTCAATCTGCTGCCCCAATGCTTCGCGCAGCACCTGCGCCTGCGGCAATACCTGCATCCAATTGAGCATACGCTCGGTGTCGTGCGCATCCCAGTCCTGTGCGCCATTGGCCTTCGCCCAATCCATCAGCGTCATCAACGGTGGCATGAGCGAGGCTTTTTGCGTCGCGCGCGCGTGCTCCGCCCATGCGGCACGGTAGGCCAGAACCATCGAATTATCAGGGACAATGAATAGCTGTCGTTGCAGCGGCGTTGTCGCCGCCTGCTTCACCATGCGCGCCACCACCTCACGCCAAAATATCGGCGAAAAAGTGCACGCGACGAACTGCAACGCGCCGTTTAAATCAGCGGATGCAGCGGCATGGTGACAGTCGTCATGGAATAAGTCGGCTTGTGTGGACATGAACAGTGACTCAGGGGTTAGCGGTCAGAATAAAGCGTCTTATTATAATCGCCTTCCGCCGATGAAATCCCGAAAATCGGAACAACGCACCGGTGCTGCGTTATCCATGGATCGTGTCAAGCATGCGCCTCAAAATGGCTGAACACCCGATCCGGCATCCACGCAAAATGTTTCATATCATTCTGGCGCGTGGTGACAAAGCCGACATGCCCGCCGTTATCGGTGTAGCACAGGGTCACGCCTTTACCGACCTCGTTCGCAGTGGCCAAACTGTGCGCAGGCACAATTGGGTCATTGGCGGTATTCAAAATCAAGGTCGGCACGGCAATACCGCCCATGAATTGTTTGGACGATGATTTTTGCCAGTAGTCCTCGGCGTCTTTGAACCCATGCAGCGGTGCGGTGAAGTCATTATCCACGTCGAAAAAATTACGCGCAGCGCGCACCTGCGACACGGTCATCGGCAGTTCGGGAAATTGTTCGAGTTTGAGCAGGGCTTTTTGTTTGAGCGTGCCGAGAAAATTGCGCATATACACGCGCTGATTAAAGCCGCTTTGTAGCGCAATCGCGCCGGCCTTGAGGTCGTGCGGCGCACAAATGCCGACCGCGGCTTTGACCCATCGGTCAGCCTCTGCGCCATTTTCACCCAGCCATTTGAGCAAGGCATTGCCACCGAGCGACACCCCGCCGACGAACAACTGTGCGCTGGGAAAACGCTGCGCCATGCGTTTGAGCACCCAGTCGATTTCTGCACTAAAGCCTGAGTGATACATCACGCGCTGACGGTTGATTTCGCCGCTGCACGAGCGCCAATGCACCACAACGCCGCTCCAGCCTTTACTCTGCGCCATGCGCATCAGTGCTTTGGCATACGAGCTTTTGCTTGAGCCTTCCAAGCCGTGAAACAAGATGAATATTTTTTGCCCCGCATTCGCAGCGGATTCGAGATTCACCCAATCCAAATCAATGAAATCATCATCCGGCGTATCCCAGCGTTCGCGCGTATAACTCGGCATATCAAACGGCAAAATCACCGGCAAAATGGTTTGAACGTGGGCATTATTGGCCCACCACGCAGGGCGAAAAATTCCTTGAT
>CAZCYS010000048.1:0-9295 GCA_964502825.1 uncultured Hydromonas sp.
GCCAAAGCATGAGCAACCTACTCTCCGTATTTTTGGTCGGACTGGGCGGTGCATTCGGCTCCATCGCCCGCTACCTCGTGGGCAATGCGACCATGCGCTGGGCTGCGCCACACAATGCGGTTGGCTTTCCGTGGGGAACGCTGTTGGTCAATATCCTCGGCTGCGCCGCCATTGGCGTACTCGCCGTTGCCATCGAGCGCCTGACTTCGCTCAACACCGAACTGCGGCTGCTGCTGATTACCGGTTTTCTCGGCGGCTTTACCACCTTCTCCAGCTTCGGTTTGGATACATGGGCGCTAATGCGCAAAGGCGAATGGCTGTATGCCACTGCCTACGTCAGTGCGAGCGTTGGGCTGGGCATTTTGGCTGTGGCGCTGATGTTTGCCTGGATGGGAAAATCAGCCTAATTTGCTTTTATTGCAAGAAACAAAAAAGCGTGCATCCCTGTACGCTTTTTTATTGATTGAATTAAGACCTCGTAACCGGTCTAATTGGATCCATTTGCTCCGGACTAATATGTTTTGAATAATCAATCTGCATTTCAGACTCGGGCAGATTAAAAACCTTTGCCAAGTGCTCCGGCGAAACCACAGATAAACCCCGCTCCAAATCTTCTTCTTTAAAATCGCCTGCTTGAACGAAATACAATATCCCGACACACTGCCAATGCGGCTGCAAATATTGCCCGTTTTTTATCATCGTGTTTCATTTCAGCTCAATATAACTCGATTTCCCAGTCAGCGAATGGTGTCTCGGCCGACCGACCACTGATGTATTGGGCAATATACTGTGCTGCTCGATGCTGCGCCTGCTGTGCATTGAGCACGTTTCCTTGCGCATCCATTTCAATTACGTTGGCAAAAATCGCATACACCCGCTCCAACGCACTGGGCTCACGAAATATCGCCGAATAATCAAATCCTTCTAATAGAGGATGAGCCACCGAGCCATTGACCAGCCAATAGGAAAATTTCCTCAGTGCACCTTTAAATGATGGACTCAAACGTTGCATAACTGTGGCCAGAACATCGTCCGCACTCGACATCTGTGCTGCTAAAAGAATGCTCTGAATCTCATGACGCACAGGCGCAGTCAATGGCACGGCGGGATGCGCACAATAATCTCGCAATACGCTCAGTGCCATTGATCCGACTTTGGATGAGCCGTCCCACTCTTTTTCATCATTGTTCAACGCATCCAACGCTATTTGATACACAGCGATATCATTGGGATCAAAATTTATCGACCAGTGCTCACCAAACACCTCATGAATCGCCTTTTGCTCCGCGATTTTGCGCTGTAATGCGATCAACCAATGATCGCGCACGTTTGCAGAAATCCCCATCACCACCACCTATTAATGATTATTGCGATAACCGCTGTCATTGTAGGGCAAATACCAGCCCACTTTAGCAAAAATCACGGCTATTTGATGAGCGCCGGATCAATACTGAGCAAATGCCAATTGCTTCTTAATCCGATGAGCAATACAATGCACCGTATCCATAATTTCTCAATCCGATCTCAAGGAGACAGCATGCGCATTACCGATTTCGCCACACAACGCCGCACCACCAAGGCTTTTGATCCGAGCAAAAAATTGACCGATGAGCAAATGGCTCAATTGCAGACATTGTTGCAATACGCACCCTCCTCGACCAATTCGCAGCCGTGGCATTTCATCGTTGCCCACTCGGATGAAGCGAAAAAGCGCATTGCGAAATCCACCGACGCCGGTCATGTATACAACACACCAAAAATTCTGGATGCGTCGCATGTCATCGTGATGTGTACCAAAACACTGATGGATGAGGTTTATCTGCAAATTTTGCTGGAGCAGGAAACCAAAGACGGCCGCTTTGCCAATGAGCAATTCCGCCAAGGTCAGCACACCGGTCGCAGTTTTTACGCGAATATGCACCGCTTTGAGCTCAAAGACGCGCAGCACTGGATGGAAAAACAAACTTATATCGCGCTGGGTTATCTGTTGCTCGGCGCCAGTACCATGGGCATTGATGCCTGCCCGATCGAGGGCTTTAATCCGACGGTGCTCAACGAGGAATTGGGCTTGCGTGATAAGGGTTATAACGCCTCGGTGATCGTTGCTCTGGGAACGCATACGGAGAATGACATCAATCAAACCTTGCCAAAATCACGTTTGCCTCAGGAATTTATTTTTTCGAGCATTTGATTTATCGTAGGAATTAAAATACAGGTCGGGCTTTGCCTGACCTGTTTGCTTTTAGATTTACCCATCGGGAGAACGCATGAATATTCTCATCACCGGCTCGGCTCATGGAATTGGTGCCGCCACTGCGCGTCAGTTTGCCCAAGTTGGTCATCATGTCGGCGTATTTGATATTGACGCGACGGGTGCGCAGGCTTTGGCGACACAATTGGGCGACAACGCCATTTCAGGTGCAATGGATGTGTGCTCTGCGAGCGACTGGGATCGTGTTTTGCGGCAGTTTACCGAGCATTTCGGTTCATTGGATGTGTTGGTGAACAACGCCGGATTGCTGTGCTCGGGTAAATTTGAGCAGATCGAACTGTCGCGCCATCTGGACCAATTGCAGGTCAATGTCAATGGTGTTTTACTCGGCTGTTACAAAGCACGGCCTTATTTGAAGTCGCATGCCAATGCCAAAATCATCAATCTCTCCTCCTCGGCGGCGATTCACGGTCAGCCGGATTTGGCCAGCTACGCCGCCAGTAAATGCTTTGTGCGCGGTTTGACCGAGGGGTTGGATGCAGAATGGGCCAAAGACGGCATTCGGGTGATCGATATGATGCCGCTGTTTACCGCAACCGACATGGTAGTCGGGATGCAAGCAGGCAGTATCGAGTTGATGGGGGTTCGATTGCAGCCGGAAGACGTTGCCCGAGCCATAGTCAAAGTCGCTGAAAAACCCAATACCCGCTGGCAAAATACCCATCAGCCGGTTGGCTTGCAGGCCAAAATATTGCATCGTTTGGCCGGATTTACCCCCGAATGGCTCAATCGCCAATTTCATATTTTCATGAGTAAATAAGTTGCGTACTCGCGCTGTTGTGTCTACAGCCATGAAACAAAGGCCGCAGTAGCGGCCTTTTGTTTTGCTCGGTAACGAGTTAGCGAGCTTGTCTCAAATGGGGGTCAATTGCCCGCAGCCGTATCCACCGCGTTTGGATTCTGCGCCATTTTCAACAGTTCATTGTCCAAATGGTACAAGGCGCTGGTTGAATCGCCCAGTAATTTGAATTTATCCAAAATGGAGTGGAACAATTTTTCTTCTTCGTGCTGCTCGGCAACGTACCATTGCAGGAAGTTAAACGCTGAAAAATCCTTTTGCTCAAACGTCACCGCGACCAACTCATTGATTTTGCGGGTAATCAACTGCTCGTGCTCATACGTTGCTTCAAACACCGCTTTGAGTGAATCAAACTTGTGCTGTGGCGCGTCAATCTGACCAATCAACGCCATCGCGCCGGTGTCGTTTAAATACGCAAACAGTTTGTGCATGTGCATCATCTCTTCAGTCGCGTGGCTGAACAAAAATGCCGCCGCCCCTTCAAATCCTTGATTGCTGCACCATGCGCTCATTTGCAAATACAGGTTTGATGAATAAAATTCCAGATTGAGCTGTTCGTTGAGTTTTTTGACAATCGGTTCGGATAACATCTTGATTCCTTTCAGTTAATGGGCGGTTGGGTGAGGTATTGCATACTACTTCGTCTGTTGATCATCGGCAACTGTACAAAAACAATTAGGCTTTATGATGAACAGCGTCGGGTATATTTTTGATCGATCGATGGACAGCGAATTGAATCACGACAATCAAACCGATGTACAACGCTTGCGCCGCCAATGTCTCGACGGTCGGATAGATGCCCAAAGCATTGCTCTCCAGCCAAGTGCTGGGCAATGGGGTCATCGGCACGATGCCCGTCAATTGTAGCGCATGTAGACTGATGCCGAGGATTTTGAAACCGAGCGCATAAATCAGCCATGTCAGAATACGGAACATTTTCGCCACCGGCAAGGTAACGCTGGTTTTGGCCATTATCCAGGCCAAAGCCAGCAGCAGCACGATTGCCGCTGCGATACCGCTCAAAAATGCCTGCGTGCTGATTTTTGGCAAAATACCCGCGTAAAATACGATGGTTTCCGCACCCTCGCGAAACACCGCCAGAAAACTCAGACCAAACAGCGAGATCAGACTGCCGGTGGACAAGGCTTTGCCCATATGTTTTTTAATATAGGCATTCCACGATTGGATGCTGGATTTGCTGTGCAACCATGCCCCCACCATCAGCATCATCAGCACAGCGGCGATGCCGACAAAGCCTTCCAATTTTTCACGACTTGCGCCTGCGCTGACGGCGGGAAATAGTTTTTGTAAGGCCAATGCACCCAATACACTGGCGATCAGTCCGGCGACCACACCGCCGTAAATCCATTTTTTGCCTTGCGGCTGTTGAGCGACATTCAGCGCACTCACCAACGCCATGACGATGAGCAGCGCCTCTACGCCTTCGCGCAGCAGAATCAGCATGGCGTCAATCGCGCCATACTGCGCTTGCGGATTGATCTGCTCCAATTCGTCAATCAAATGACTCAGAGTGTTTTGTTGTGCCGCGTCGTTGCCATGCGCCAGTATCACCGGAATTTGATTCTCTACGCGGCTGTACAGGCTCGGATTGCGCGTGCTGACTTCGCCTTCGATATTCGGCCAAATCGTAATGAAGGTGGTGAGTTTTTCTTGCCCTTGGCTCAATTGCCCCGAGCGAAACGCGCCCAAACCATCGCGCAGCAACTGCACCCCGCCGTTAAAATCGTAGGTACTCGACGCTGCGGCAACGGTTTCGCCGCTGTTGTAGCTGTCGATGGCGGATTTCAGGTGTTGCGATTGTTGGCGGATTTTATCCAAATCCAAAGGCGCAGTTTCCAAGGCCACGCGCATCAGCGCCATCGCTGTTTCCATCTGGCCGTAATGCCCCATGCTGGTATTGCGTACGACGCGCTCGTTGCCCAGCCATGCCGCGTTGAACTGCTGATAGGCGGCTTTGAGCGAAGCCGCATCATGGGCAGAGGCCTGTTCAATCGCCTGATTTAGCTGCTCATACGCCGGCACCATTTGCTTTTTGAATGCTTGCCGTTTGGCGCTGTAGTCCACCGGATTTTGCTCTTGCTCAAAGGCATACAAAGCATTGGACAACGCGGACAGTTGCTCGGGTTGCGGATGATTGATCGCTTGAGCGATGGCTTGGTTGACCGCTTGTCCTTTGACCGTTTGGCTCTGGGTTGTATTCTGAATGGCATTAAATGCGTTTTGTAGCTCGATCAGGTGCGCTTTGGCTTGCTCGTCGCGGCCGCTTTTGCTCTCGGCCATGGCGTCGGACAATGTGACGTACAGATGGCTCATCGGCACGCGTTTGCTGCTCGCGGTCTCTGCTTGAACGCTACCCGTCTGCGCCTGTGACCCATTCGGCATAGCCGCGAGGCAAAATGCGCTGATCAGCAGTACAAGAGCGATCCATCGTTGGGTATTTGCGCGAATGGTGGTGTGCATGGGATTCATCCTTGTTTGCTTTCCAACAACGCTTGGCCTAGGTATTCGCCTTCCTTCACTCCGCCAAAGCAGGCAAACAGCCCGCTGCCGATGTGCGTGGTGTACTCGTTCATGCGGTCGATTTTGCCCAAGGCCGATTGGATGGCGATAAACTGTGCGGGTGATTTTTGAAATGAAATGAACAACAAACCCGTATCAAACTGCCCTGTTTTCGGGTCAATACCACTGGAGAATGAGTAGGAGCGGCGCAACATCTGCAAGCCGGTTTTCTTGGCCAGTGCCATGTGTGAATTCTCGGGAATCAGCGGTTTACCGCTTGCATCGGTGCGCTGCATATCGGCGCTGTCAAACTCACGCGCAGCCCCCATCGGCGCGCCCTCGGCTCGCGTGCGTCCGAAGGTGTCCTCCTGTCCTTTCAGACTGGTGCGATCCCAGGTCTCCAAATGCATTTGGATGGTGCGCGCGACGAGGTAGGAGCCACCGTTGAGCCAATTCGGTTGATTCACCCAGATGTGCTGCTCGGCATTTTTCAGGGCTTCTTGGTTGGCCGTACCGTCTTTGAACCCAAACAGATTGCGCGGGGTCGCACTCGCTTGATCGTAGGCGTTAAACCCCGATTGGCTCCAGCGCATGGTGATATTGGCTCGCGCCTGCCGTACCAATTGACGCACCGCGTGAAACGCCACCTGAGGATCATCGGCACAACTTTGGATGCAAAGATCACCGCCGCTCAACTCGGGCTTGAGCTGATCGCGTGGGAACAGCGGCAAATCGCTGAACTCCTGCGGCGCCAGCGCGGACAATCCCAGCTTTTTGAGAAAGGACGGCGAAATCCCAAACGTCAGTGTCAAACCATACGCGCCCAAATTGTCGGCCTCGCCGGTGTCTTCGGGCGGTACAAATGGGTTGTCGCCATACGGCATGATGTTTGCACCTTGGGTCAGTTTCGTCGAAAACGCCGTCCACTTTTTAAACATGTCTTTGATCGCCTCGATGTCCTCGGTGTGCAAATCCATGACCAAAAAGTAAATGTGTTTTTGCGCGGGCGTGACAATCCCTGCCTGATGCGCACCGTAAAAAGGATGCGTTTGCTGGGCGATGGCGTTGTAATTGACCGTAGGGTTTGACGGTACGAGCGCTGAATCTTTGGGTACATTTTTGCCACAGCCGGTCAGCAAACCACCGACCAAACCGATGGATCCGACGGAGCCAATACCGATGGATTGGAGAAAACGGCGACGCGTGTGTGGCATGGGTGATTGTGCAGATGAAAGGGTTTCGACTGCTCGGGCGGAGGCGGCGGACTGAGCCGTTGATTGGGATGAGGACATGATGAGTTGGATTGGGGGCGAAAACACGACGCATTGTTTTGACTGTCTCGCAATGAATCGAGTTTAAATGCGTCGTGTTGGTTAAGTTGATTAAAATTACTCGGTATCGTTATTTAAGTACGATACCCATTTGTGCCAGCGGCTCGCCCAGTTTGTTCACCGCTTCGGCCAAGGCTTTCGTGTCCTGTTTCGAGAGCTGATTGTACGGTTTGTAACCATGCTCACCGACTTTGTGCTGTGCAAGCAGATCATCCACCGCTTTGAATTTTTCGCTCAAATCTGCGACCAGCGCAGGATTTTTTTGCTGTAATTTGGGTTTGAAAATATCGAAGATTTTTTCAGCGCCTTCAATATTGGCTTTAAAGTCGTACAAATCGGTGCGTGAGAAAATTTCCTCTTCGCCCGTAATTTTGCTGGTGGAAACTTCATTGAGCAGGTCAACCGCGCCTTGAACCATCAATTCACCGCTCACATCGGCCGTTGGGATTTTTGCGCGCAACTCTTTGATGTCATTGACCAATTGCTTGCCCAATTGTTCTGTGCCTTTGGTGGTGTTTTTCGTCCAAAGGATTTTTTCGATGGCGTGAAAACCGGTCCAAGCCTCGCCTTTTTCCAAATCGGCTTCGCGGTTGTCAATGCGTGGGTCCAAATCACCAAAACTCTCGGCAATCGGCTCCGAGCGTTCAAAATACATCCGAGCCAGCGGATAGAGTTTTTTTGCCTCAGCGACGTTGCCCGCATTCAGATGACCTACGAATTTTTCGGTCTCAAGCAGTAATTGGTCAATTTGCCCTTCCACCCATTTTTTGTATGCTTGGGTCTCTGCGTTTAAATCATTGGCTACTGTAGAAGTTGCTGCAGGGGTTGCCGCAGTAGGTGCCGCTGGACTGGCAGAGGCGACTGTTTGTGTGGGTGATTTTTCTGCTGTTTGATCCGTTTTGTCACATGCGCTTAATGTCGCTGCGGTCAACGACGCTGTGAGTAGCAAGGCCAATGCGGGATATTTCATAACCATCCTTTACGAGTTTTATTAAACATAATGAGAACTGTTCGCATTATCATTAACATTTAAATCGTCGTCAAGGCATTTCAATAAAACCTGTCAGAAATCCCCCACACATCATCATTCCGTAAAAATGCAAAAGAAAAGGCAAGTCAAACGACTTGCCAACCTCTTGTCATCTTTGCCATCTTTATCATGCGCCAATTCGTGCAATCAAAATGCCCCATGATCGTGACGGTAGAGCTCCCACTCGCCTATCGTTTTGCCGTTGGGTAAATGACATACGCCGTATTCGCTGCCATCGGTTTGGCGCTTGATTTCCGATTTACCGCCCTGCTTGACGCAGTATTCAGATGCGGGATTGGGCATGCCGATGGGATTATTGGGCGTGGTTGTTGATGAAGGGATTTGATTCATTGAGTGTTGTGCGCAAGCGCCTAAAATGATTGGGCACATTGCGCTGATGAATAAAAACTTTTTGGCATCATTCATGATTTTTGCATCCTTAATTGATTAAAAAAATATGGTTTGCATGAATAAAGCCTAAGCTGTGCTTTGGTTGACCCTACTTTACTCCAATCTGTAACCACAACGCGGAAATAACAAAGGCGCAGTGATGTGCGCCTTTGCTATGAAGTTACCACAAGCGATTATTCACGCGTTACAGCATGGAGTGGGTTTTTCGGATCGTAGTTTGCTGGATCGAGCGGCATGTGGTTAGAGATGTAATCTTTGAGCACATTCGCATCGGTAAAGCCTGAGTTGACCCAAGTCGGATGCACGCCTTTGAGCTTCGGATAGCCATCGCCACCGGCTGAGGCAAAATCATTGAGCGCCATACGGTACGTTGCCGTTGGGTTCAGTGGTTTGCCGCCAATCATGACGTTGGTCGCTTCGCCTTTAACGTATTTCATCGACACATTGGCAAACTGCGGGAAGCCGCCCGAGCCAGCGGTCATTTTGCCCAAGGCATTCAGGTAGTTTTGTACCTCGGCGCCGCTCAAATCAACGTAGCTGATTTGGTTCCCAAACGGTTGTACCTTGAGCACATCGCGGTAGGCTAAATCGCCCTCTGGCAGTGACTCACGGATACCGCCTGAGTTCATCACCGCAAAGTCGGCTTTGACTTTTTCGCGCATGGCGGTACCGATCAATACGCCGAGGTTGGTCGGCTGGCTGCGCACGACGTCGCGCTTGCCCATGAATTCACCGGTGGATTTACCCACTTTGATTTTTAGGGCTTCCTGACCTTTGTCTTGGAATGGCGTCAGGAGTTTCAGGAGTTTCGGATCTTCGGAGATTTCGCTGGCATACAGTACTTTGGTTTTTTCGCCTTTGTCATTGGTCACGGTTTTTTTGTAAATCGCACAGTAAAATTGAGCCAGATGACGGAGTAAAGTAGAGCCACT
>CAZCYS010000049.1:0-9225 GCA_964502825.1 uncultured Hydromonas sp.
ACGGTGCTTGAACGACTGGAAAGCGCGTTGAAAATTGACTTAGCAGCGGAATAATTCGCACACATCCTCCAAGGCGCACAATAAAAAAGGCTGATTTATGCGAATCAGCCTTTTTTAGTCATTGAATAACTCGTTTACGCAGCGCTACTTGATTGCCCACAGCAAGATGGCCAACAACTGCGGCGAAATAATGCGCGTGAACATCACCAGCGGATACACGGTTGAGTAGGCCAACGCCGCCGCACCGCTTTCTTCCTTAATCGAGGTCGCGAAAGCCAATGCCGGAGGGTCGGTCATTGACCCTGCCAAAAGGCCGCTCAAGGTCAGATAATTGAGCTTACCATACACACGCGCCACCACACCGGTAATCAGCAATGGAACCAAAGTGATGATCATACCAATCATCAGCCACTTAATACCTTCGCCACGAATCAGCGTCTCGAAAAAGCCGCCACCCGCCTTCAACCCGACCACCGCCAAGAACAGCACAATGCCGATTTCGCGCAAGGCCAAGTTGGCGCTCGGAGGCATAAACCAGTAAAACTTGCCAATGGTACCGATGCGCGACAGGATAATCGCCACGATCAACGGCCCACCTGCCAAACCCAATTTCAGAGGCACCGGCATACCCGGAATGGCAATCGGAATCGAGCCGAGCAAGACACCGAGCAATATACCGATAAATACCGGCAACATTTGTACTTGCTGCAATTTTTTCTGTGCGTTACCAACAATCTCAACCACCGCATCAATCGACTCTTTTTCACCCACCAGATTGAGTACGTCACCGAATTGTAAAGTCATATCGCCCGTCGGAACCAGTTCAATCCCCGCACGGTTCAGGCGAGAAACCACGACGTCGTGCTCTCTGAGCTGACTGATTTTTTTGCCCAATGCCGTCTCATGCGTCACCACCACACGAACCGAGCGCAAACTTGTACCCTTAGTGGTTAGAGACTCATCCACCAACTGCCCCAATACCAATTGCACGCGACGGATATAGCGCTGATCGCCGACCAAATGCACGATATCGCCCATTTGTACCTGCGTATCGGCACTGGGCAAAATCAATTCGCCACGGCGTTTCAGACGCGAGCAAATCACATTGTTGCCCTCAAAACCCGGAATATCACGGATTTTCAGCTCATCCATATTCGGGTTGGTGATGCGGACATTGATCGTATTTAAGGCTTCTTTGTCATTGCCCGATTGCTTTTCAAACTGCGCGTGTTCGTGTTCAATATTGACCTTGAAGAACAAGCGAATCAGCCAAAAGCTTAACAAAATCCCGCAAATACCGAATGGATAGGCCATCGCATACGCCATACCCATAATCTCGGTGCTGTTTTTCAAGCCCAACTCAGCCAGAATCTGCTGTCCCGCACCGAGAGATGGCGTATTGGTCACGGCACCGGAATAAATCCCCAAAATCACAGGCAATGGCAAATCCATCACCAAATACAGCGCCACTACGGATAAAGAACCCAACGCCACAATCATCAAGGCCAATAAATTCAGCTTTAAGCCCGATTTTTTGAGCGAGGAGAAAAAGCCCGGACCGACCTGAATACCGATGGTATAGACAAACAAAATCAAGCCGAACTCTTGGATAAAGTGCATGGTATGCGCTTCCAGTTCCAAGCCGTATTTTTTGGTGAAGTGACCGATCAAAATGCCACCGAACAGCACACCACCGATACCCAGACCAACGCCCTTGACTTTTAACTGCCCCAACCACAAACCCAACACCGCCGCCAAGGACAATAGACTCGTGGTAATTGCTACATCACTCATGATATTCACTTCATCTAAAAATAATAATACACCGGTTAACAACCCTCGATTATACGCTCATTGCACAAAGAAACCAGTTACAGGGCGATAAATTCCGCCATAGGTACTTTGGCAAACACATTGAAAAATAGGCAAGATGCTTGATTTATCAAGCGTACCGCCTATTGGCCTTATATTTGCCTGATCCAAGCCTCAAAAATTCAAGAAAATAAAATTTTTTTGTGTGGCGAGGCAGAAGACTTTTAGCCATCATAGGCAATTAAAGTGAAACTTTCATGTCAAATGAAATCGTCGTCATATCCATTGATATAGCCTTTTATTTTCGACGCTCGATTCGGTCACTCGCTTCAGCGCCACATCACCCATCAAGGCAGAACCCAAGGAAAAATTATTGCTCGCCCACCCACTGCATGAATAAATCATGCGCCCGTTTACCGGCAGCGGTTTGTGCATTCGGATGATCAAAAATCGACACCACCGCGTAGCGTTTGCCACTGCGACCGTCAATGTAGCCGGCAATCGCCCGCACATCATTGAGCGTACCGGTTTTCATCCGCCCACGCCCAACCATATCGGTATCAAGCAGACGGTTTTTAACCGTTCCTTCCAACCCAATGCGCGGCAAACTGGCATAAAACGCGGGGTTCTGACTGGCCAGCACCAGGATATTACCCAACTCCTGCGCACTCACACGTGTGGCGCGCGACAAACCGGAACCATTGCCCATAACCAAACTGCGATCACTCAGGCCGACCGACTGCAAAATTCGATGCGCTTCCTGTGCGCTTTGCTCCAAACTCGCCGGACGATGCTCCTGCTGGGACAAATTCAGATAAATTTGCCGCGCCATGACATTATTGCTGTAAAAATTCATGTCCTTGAGCATGGCGGATAACGGCGGCGAAGCGACGCTGGCCAAGGTTTGCCAATTCGCTGTGTTATCGACATTCGCCGCTTCTTGTACCTGATTTTGTGTCCAAACGATGGTCGGTGCGAAACAGTCATGCCAGCGTTGCAACATCTTGTCCCAAATCCGATCGACGGTGCAGCTTGCCACATCCAGATTCGCATATCCTTTGAACAACGCGCCAAATACACCGCGCGCATAATCATTTGCCGTGAGCTGGTATGCATGTACATGCCACTGCTGCTCACCGCAGCCGGAGTAATACACCCCGCCAATCACCGCCGAATAACCCATCACACTCAGATTGACTGTGCTTTTCCAGCCATTGGCCGGGCAATCGCCTTCGACAAAACGCACACGGTTGCTCAGATTAAAACCATCCAGCCACGGCACCATGCGCACTTTCGCCGTGGCGGGTTCAAACTGAAAACTCAAAGCGTGAAAATTGAGTAGCGCCGCATCCGGCAGTGCGTTATACGGCAACGACGGTTCGCCGTCAAAATCACCCGGGTTCTGGTTGGACGGCGAAAAAGCCGAGCGATCAACCCACAACGGCGCATTCAATTGACGCACGCCACGATTTTTCAACTGTCCAACCAAATCATCCAAACGCTCAATCACCAGTTGCGGATCACCCGCACCTTTGAGCAACAGCGGCGAATTCACAGCGCCGTTTGAGTCGGGCGCACTTTGTGACAGTAAGCGCGTGTGCCACTGATAACTCGCACCAAATTTTTGCAAGGCCGCGAATGAGGTCACCAGTTTCACCACCGATGCCGGATTTTGGGCGCGTTGCACATTGATCGCCAACAAGGGCGTTTTTTCATTCACCGCCTGCACGTAAAACGACGCATGACTGCTCGGCACCGCTTGCGCCAACGCATTTAAAAAATCCTCTTTGCTAACCTGCGTGGGCAAAGTTGACTGAGCCGTTTCTATGACGCTAACCGAGCGCTCCGTCTGAGCGGTATCCGCATCCGCCTGCGCCCACACGGGTGCAGCACACACAACACCCAAACAAACCCCGAGCCGCGCCAGCAATGGATAAAATTGATTGGCCATAAACGCTTTCAAAAAAATCACACATATACAATGGCGGCATTGTACAAGAACCTTTGACCAATTCAAGCCAATTCAAGCGCCCCCGCACAAATCCATTCACAATTCCCCGAAACAGCCCCACAGCCATAGAAAACCCATAAGGACAATGATATAATACGGTCAGTTAAAATTGATAGAACGAAGGATGTCATGAGCGCGACCATTATCGATGGCAAAGCGATTGCCAGCGCAACACAAGATGAAATCAAAATCCGTGTTGACCAACTGATCGAACAAGGCGTTCGTCCAGGTCTGGCGGTGATTCTGGTCGGTGACAATCCCGCCTCTCAGGTGTATGTGCGCAACAAGGTCAAAGCCTGCGAAGCCGTCGGCATGTATTCCTCCTTGGATCGCTATCCGGCCGATTTGACTGAGGCCAAACTATTGCAACGCATTCAAGAACTCAATCACAACCCCGACATTCACGGCATCCTGGTTCAACTGCCGCTGCCCAAACACATCAACGAGCACGCGGTACTCGAAGCCATCGTTCCTGCCAAAGACGTAGACGGATTTCACCTGATCAACGCCGGCGCACTCATGACCGGACAGCCGCGTCTGCGCGCCTGCACGCCGTATGGCGTGATGAAAATGCTCGAATACCACAAAGTTCCGGTATGGGGTGCAAATGCCGTGGTGATCGGCGCATCCAATATCGTGGGCAAACCCATGGCCATGATGCTGTTGCAAGCTGGTGCGACCGTCACCATCTGCAACTCCAAAACCCGTGATTTGGCCGCACACACGCGCAACGCCGATATCATTGTCGCCGCCGTTGGTCGAATCAATATTCTCACCGCCGACATGGTGCGTGAAGGTGCAGTGGTGATTGACGTAGGCATGAACCGCAATGCCGAAGGCAAACTATGCGGTGACGTAGATTACGAGGGGGTACGCCAAGTGGCTGGTGCGATCACCCCAGTTCCGGGTGGTGTCGGTCCGATGACCATCACCATGCTGTTGATGAATACTTTGGAATCGGCACAAAACCAGCTAAAATCCAGCTACCTATAAACAACGATAACAGACGCGAGACAAACCCATGGCGACACTCAAAGATGGCATTATTATCAAAGGCATCACGCAACAAGGCAAACCGTTTCGCCCCAGCGACTGGGCCGAGCGCTTGTGCGGTGTGATGCGTTGCTTTGAGCGAGATACCGTCGGTTACAACCACATCACTTACTCACAATATGTTCGTCCTACGCTCTGGGAAGGTGTTAAAAGCGTGATTGTCCACGACGATTTGGAAAAAATTCGCCCCGAAGCCTACCGCTTTTTCCTTGACTTTGCCAGCGACAACAATCTGCAAACCACAGAATTCATCAGCGCCGAGTTGGAAGACTTCTAAAAAACGAGAACCCACCCATGAGTTCTCGTTTTTTATTACGACTACCTTTACCTTCTTTCTGGGAACAAACCAGCTCAAAGAAATCATTCACCATCATGAAACAGCGTATTTTTACCGTCGTATTGAGTATCTGTTGCAGCTTATTACCTGCCTGCGAAGCCAACACGGGACGCAATCCAGCTCCTGCAGCCAACAACACCGCCATTGCCACCGAAATCGACAATAAACAAGCGATTTTAATCGACGTACGCACTGCCGACGAATACGCCGCCGGTCACGCAGCGCAGGCGATTCTGGTTCCATACGATGTCATTGAGCAAAAGATCGCGCCAATCGCGCCTGATAAAAATCAAAAAATTTATCTGTATTGCCGCTCGGGGCGACGCTCCGCCATAGCCACAGAAACTCTGAAAGGCATGGGGTATACCAACGTCACGGACTTAGGCGGACTGGGGCAGTTGGGACAATATGGCTTACGCGTGGGACAGTAAACCACTTCATCCACACAAATAAAAACACCCCGCCAGTTTGCGGGGTATTTTATTTAGACCAATCGTTAAGCGTTATGTTTGACCAACCAAACACTCACCCCCTTGGCGGGTGCAGAAAACACACCGAAACCCGCCTCATCCACTACGACAAGCTCCTCGCTGTGTCCCAATTGATCGTAGAAATGCTGTCCGGCATAGCGCTGTCCAATCTCCATTGACAGATGACCGCCCTCGTGATTACTAACCACTACGGCGCAACCATCATGCGTCTCATCACCTTCGCGCGTCCAGCCAATACAATGTGGCTCATCAAAAAAATCCCGCTGCGTGCCATACGCATGCTGCTGACGGATTTTGAGTAGCTCCTCGATGCCTTCAACCTTATCGAGGAAAATTTCATGCTCCTGCTCATCGCCGCCCTTATCGGTGTAGTGCGCGCCAAACAAATCGGGATAGAACACGCAGGGTGTGCCACCCTCACGCAGTAAAATCAGCGCATAAGCAATCGACTTGAACCAATACGCGACCGGTGCTTCGAGCGCCTGCAAAGGTTGGGTATCGTGATTATCGATAAAGGTCACGGCTTTATCCGGCATGACGCCAACCAAGGTGTCCTCAAAAATCGTGCGCAGATCGTAGGGGTCTTCGCTGTGCGATGCCGTATGTAAATGCAATTGCAGTGAGCAATCGAATAAACTCATACAGCCTTCGGTCACGCTCATGTATTCTTCCAGCCACTCCAATTTTCCGGGCGCCCAGTATTCACCGACGGCAAACAGATTTTGTCCCGTGTTGGAGCGCAGCAATTGCAACCACTCTTTGTAGAAATCTGGCGATTGGTGTTTGAGCGCATCCAGGCGCACACCCGCAAAACCGATTTGGTCGTAATACCATTTACCCCAGTAATTCAGCTCTTTACGCACCTCGACGTTGCGGTGGTCAATATCGCTGAACATCAAATAGTCGTAATTTCCCATCTCGTCACCGACCACATCTTCCCAGCCGTCGCCATGACCGTTCATAATGCGATAAATGGCGTGCTCGTTTTCACCTTCGGCATAATCCACGCCCGAAAAGCACATATAGTCCCATTTGAAATTGGAATATTGATCGCCGCGCCCGGGGAATGTGAATTGAGTGTAGCCGCGTATTTCATACGGATCGGACAGCGCCACGTCACGATTTTCAGGATCAACTTTAACCACTTGAAACTGCTCCAGCTCGTCGCCACCCGCCTTGTGATTGAGCACAATATCGACAACCGCGCCGACCCCTTTTTCGCGTAAACAGTGAACGGCATGTTGGTATTGTTCTTTCGTGCCGTACTTGGTCGCAACGCTACCCTTTTGCTCAAACTCACCCAAATCAAACAAGTCATAGACGTCGTAACCGACCGAATTTTGCCCCTCACTGCCCTTGTAGGCCGGTGGCAGCCACGCCAGCGTAATGCCCAAGTCCGCCAAGTAGCCCGCTTGCTCCGCCACCTCTTGCCAAAGCGATGCATCCGCCTGTGTGTACCAGTGGAAATATTGAATCATGGTTTGATTCACGGTATTCTCCCTGTATGTGATCTTAAAGCGCTTGGCAAAATTGGCTAACTCATCAAAGCGAAAACACACTTGCGAGCAAACCATTTCACCATTTGCACTGATCAGGATGCATTATAAGCGGGTTGAACACGGGAGATTGTGTCAGATCAGCACAAAATACATCAACGGTGCAGCGCAATAGAACAAAACAGGGAGAAATCACTCAGAGAACGATCGGCTCCGGCTCTATGAGCACACCGAATTTTTGCTGCACATCGGCAGCAATTTGCTGAGCCAATTGCATGAGTTGCGCACCCGAGCCCCCGCCATGATGCACCAGCACCAAAGCCTGCTTGTCATAGACCCCGACGTGGCCGTCCGGCGAGCGAAAGCCTTTCCAACCGGCTTGCTCAATCAGCCAACCAGCCGCCAGCTTCACCATGCCATTGCTCATCGGATAGCATGGCAAAGACGCGTGCTGCTCTTTCAATGCTTTTGCCAGCGGCTCGAACACCACCGGATTTTTAAAGAAACTGCCCGCATTGCCCAATACTTTCGGGTCGGGCAATTTGCTTTGACGAATGGCGATTACCGCCTGCGCCACGTCTGCAGGACTTATTTCGCGTCCAGAAGCGCGCTCCGCTACCCGTTGTGCAACATCACCATAGCCCAAGGTCGCGCGCCAATCAGACAAATCATGCTGCAATTTAAAACACACCGACGCGATCAAATAGCGAGCCTGTCCTGCGTGTTGGGCATGTTTAAAAATACTATCGCGGTAAGCAAAAACGCACTCCTGCGCCGACAGTCGTCGCATCTGCCCATCGGCAAAGTCCAGCACCGTCACATACTCAATCGCCTGTCCCGCTTCCAGACCATACGCGCCAATATTCTGCACAGGACACGCACCGACCGTCCCCGGAATCAGCGCAAGGTTTTCAATACCCGCCCAGCCCTGTGCCACCGTGTACATCACCCAATCATGCCACGACTCACCTGCCGCCACCTCACACCAGACATGCGTGGCATCGCGCCGTACTTCGTGAATGCCTTTGGTTTGCAAATGCACAACCAGCGCCGCGAGATCCTGGGTCAACACCAAATTACTGCCACCACCGAGAATGAATCGTGGCCGCGCGTGCAGGTTCGCTTGCGCCGGCGCGTGCCACCATTCGAAAAACGCCGCCCAATCGCCAATACCGACATAATCATGCGCGCGCACCGAAAAACCCATCGTGTTATACGCGGTCAAATCCACGCCGTGCTCAATCTGAATGGGTGCTGAATGAGTGTTTGTAAAATGCCCGTTTATCATTATTTTCAATTGCTGCCGTCAAAACTTATCAGCCCGCATTATAAGGCTATCGGGTATAATTTGAGCATTATTTCACGAACCATTCCCGTACAGATTAGGAGAAAACATGCCCTCATTCGATACCGTACTCAAAGCCGACTCCGTCGAACTGCGCAACGCTGTAGACCAAAGCAACAAAGAAATCACCGGTCGTTTTGACTTCAAAGGCTCCGATGCACGCGTGGAACAAAAAGAATTCGAATTAACCGCCTTTGCCGACTCCGAATTTCAGCTCGGCCAAGTACTCGACATCCTGCGCAACAAATGCGCCAAACGCAATGTAGACGTACGTTTCCTCGTCGAAGAAGATGTCCAAAAAATCGGCGGCGACAAAGTCAAACAAATCATCAAAGTCAAAAATGGCGTGGCCTCGGACGACGCGAAAAAAATCGTTAAGCTCATCAAAGACTCCAAAATCAAAGTCCAAGCCTCCATTCAAGGCGACGCCGTGCGCGTCTCCGGCGCGAAACGCGACGACCTGCAAGCGGTCATGGCTCTGCTGCGCAAAGACATCAGCGATCTGCCGCTGACCTTTGACAACTTCCGCGACTGATTGGCTTGACCAGCCATGAATGAACGTCTGAACCAAATCATTACCCGCACCGGCGACGACGGTACCTCGTCGCTCGCCGACGGCACGCGTCTGCCCAAATCACACCCCCGCTTTATGGCGATGGGTGACGTGGACGAGTTGAACT
>CAZCYS010000050.1:0-9133 GCA_964502825.1 uncultured Hydromonas sp.
CCTCTTGCATGCCATGCAAGCGCTCTCCCAGCTGAGCTATACCCCCGAATCTCTTTGATTCTGCCCGCAATACTTACTAACTGCGAAGAAGTGCAATTATGCCGTAATTGAAGGATTTGTTCAAGTGGTTTTTGAGAAAAAATGCGTATTCTACGCACATTATTTCGCTATTTCATTTCAAAGACAACGTTGCATTACCGCTGATCCCTTATTGCTCGTGTGTCGAAGATACAGATGAGGCGTTGGGTCGAATGCGACCGATATAACACAGAAAAATAAAGTTCAGTACACCCATCAAGGCGAGTATGGCCAATAAATACCATGCCTGAGATAGGCTGGTGCCGATTTGGTTAAAGCGAATGGAGGCTTCGATGGCGGGTGTGCTCGGCAGCAACCAGCGCGCGTATTGCAATAATTGCGGTAACGCTTCGGTCGGCCAAGTGAATCCGCTCAGGAAAAACATTGGTAATGAACTGAACAGCAAAATCTGCATGCCGCGCTCACGCTGTTTGAACCACATACCGAATACGCAGCCAATCGAGGTGATGACGGGCGCAAAAACGAACGCTAACAGCAATGCGCCTGACCAATTGGCGCCGTGGGTGTAACCTTGCACCGTGAAGATCCAGCCGAAATAGATCAGGCTGTTGAGCCAACCGAAACACGACAGCGCAAACACCCGTCCCGCCCAGGTTCGTGCAGATGTACGCGCTTTGTGCTGTTCTACCCATGTGCCGATGATCAGCGCTGTTCCCATGAGCAAGGTTTGTTGCAAAATCAGCAGGGCGACGGCAGGCACGACGTAGCTGCCGTATCCTTGCGACGGGTTATACAGCGCTTGTGTGAGCAGGGGAATGGGGTTTTGTGCGACTTTCGCTTGATTTTTGCTCATACCGGTGGCCATGTACTGGCGAATCTCAATGCCGGCGGAGACCGTACCGACGACCTCCGACAGGCCGGTGAGCGCTTCTTTGTTCAACAGCAGATAACTACCGTTGCCTTCGATGCTCACGCTGGCCGGTTGACGCATGACCACATCGTGTTTGAGCGAGTCGGGGATGATCATGTAGGCGTCGATTTGACCGCGCCACAAGGCGAATTGCGCCGCCTGCTCATCGCTCAAAACCTGTACGGACAAGCGCGGACTGGCGCTGGCATAGCGGATGATTTGTCGCGACAGAGTACTGTTGTCATGATCGACAATACCGACCGGCACTTGTCGCGCAACGGCGGTGCTGTATGGCCACGGATAGAAAAAACCGTAGAGCAAGGGTGCAATCACGAGCAATAAAATTGCACCTTTGTCGCGCATCACCGCGCGCAGGGTTTGCCAAAAACCCGCGCTGAATGAGCGACGGTCGAGATGATCGTTAAGGTCGTGATCGGTATGCTCAAGCGTATCGCGTGTCATCAGCGCGCTCCCCAACGTTCGGGTTGCTTGAGTACGCGCAAGGTGAGGGCGCTACTGAGCAACAGCAAAATAACCACCGCGGTTGTGAATCCGAGCAATGAGGGAATCGCCCACCAAAACGGCGCATTCATTTGTAATTGGTTGATTTGCAGTTTGAGGTAATGGGTCAGCGGCACTAGATTGGCCCAGATACGAGCGCCGATGGGCATGGCGAAGGTCGGAAAGCCGACACCGGCAAAGGCAAACGCAGGTGCGGTGATGAATCCGGTCATGGACAAGCCCATACGCAGAGACATACTGAGCGTGGTGACAATCACGCCCATCCACAGTGAGACCAGCATCATCAGCCAAATAGCGACGAAGGTTGCGAGCCATGAAAGCATGCTCGCCTGATGAGAACGAGTGGACAGCGCAATCGTGATTGCCGCCCAAACGGTGAACGAGAGCATGGGCCAGAGTAGTTTTCCGTTGAGCGCAAACACCACGTCCCAAAAGCGTGGCGAGGCGTCGGGATGCGCATATTCGCACGCATGGCGAATCCAGTTGCCCAGATGATGATCGCGAATTTCACGGCCAATGGCGTAGGCGCCCGCGGTCATCGCCAAAATATGCAACAGTGCGGGAATCATGGTGGAGGCCAAGGTCTGCTGGTAATTCGAGGAAA
The DNA here is from genome assembly GCA_964502825.1 of uncultured Hydromonas sp. Lineage (GTDB taxonomy): Bacteria > Pseudomonadota > Gammaproteobacteria > Burkholderiales > Burkholderiaceae > CTSOIL-112. The sequence goes on from CAZCYS010000050.1 coordinate 2,076, forward strand.
GATTGAATAAAGTCACGGTTGCCGTGCGAATCGGCGTGAATGTGTCCTTCGCTTGTTGCAGATTTTGTCCGCGCTTATTGCGTGCTTGGATTTCGACGCCCGCAGAGAATGTACCAACGACGCGCTGGACGCTATTTTGAATCTGACCGGAATGCGTGCCGAATTGTGCATTCACTTGCAGGGCGATGGGAGCCGCGCGTCCCGTTTTCATTTTCGCGGCAAAATCCTGAGGAATAACCACCACGGCGTAGACATCCACCGCGTCCATCGCCTGCTCGGCGCTGCTCGCGTTGTCATAATACTGCACCACCTGTATGCCCGGCGTGGCGTTGAGATAACGTACCAACTGGCGCGAGGGCGCGCTATTGTCCTGATCCCAGACGCCGATCGGCAGATGGGTGATTTGCGCATTGGAAAAAATCCACCACATCAGCATGACCGTTGCCAACGGAATCCAGATCAGCATGGTGCGATCCCAGCCATGCTGTCCCAAATAGCGCCATTCCAACGAGGCGCTGCGGCGGAAGATGTGCAGAAGTCGGCGCATGATGAGCGTTAATCAACCGTCACTAATACGCTCATGCCCGGGCGCACGTTGGCAATCGGTTGGGCAGGGCGCGCCTTGATTTCAAAGGTACGCATGTCAAAGCCGCTGTTGTTACGCGTTGCGCGCCATGTGGCAAAGTCGGGCAAAACCGAGCTGGCGTACACTTTGAACTGCGCTTTGATTGGTTTGCCATTTTCGGTTAAGGCGGGCAATTCGCCGGTGAACTCTTGGCCGATGGCAAATCGCTGAACCGCATCTTCGCGCACATTCAACACCACCCATTGATCGCTCAAATCGGTCAGGGTCACGATGGGAACGCCTTGCGGTACGATTTCACCCACTTTGGCAATCACATCGGCGACCTCGCCTTTGATCGGGCTGCGCAGATTTGCTTCGTTTTGGGCGACTTCGACTTCCTTCACCACGGCGGACACTTGTTTGGCTTGCGCTTCGGCGGCGGCTTTATCTTCACTGCGCGCACCGCTGTATGCCATGTCGTATTGTGCTTTTGCTGCTTCGGCTTGCTTTTGCGCTGCGACGTAGTTGGTGTAGGCTTCGTCGCGTTTTTGGCGGGAAATCAGGCCTTCACGCGCCAGATTGTCCACGCGGCGGTAGCTGGTTTGCGCCAGTTCAGCGGCGGCTTGGGCGCGTTGCCAATTCGCACGCGCCATTTCGACTTCTTGCGGACGTGCGCCGTTTTGCGCTTTTTGTGCCACTGCTTCGGCGGCCTGTTGTGCGGCTTGCGCCTGCTCGATTTTGGCGGAGATTTCCGGTGTGTTCATCTCGATGAGCGGTGTGCCCATCTCAATGGTTTGGCCTTCATGTACTAAAATTTTGCCAATGCGTCCCGAGACTTTGGCGGCAATATCGGTCTGCTGCGCGTCCATTTGGCCTTGAATCACCAGCGGCTGTTTGCGTGCGGACAGCCAGACGCCGGTGATAATCACCAATAGAATCAGGGCAACGAGGGCCAGTGCGGAAATTTGCTGTTTCTTATTCATGGTTCATCCTGTGTCTATTCGCTCGGCGGTTATGGTTTGCCTGAGGCAGGCTTGGCTTTGTTGGCCGATCGGGTGGTTTTTGCCGTGGCTTTATGGGTCGCAAGCGGTGCGGCTTGGTTCAATGTATCCGCACGCAGGCGCACATCGGCACGCGCGGCGTAATCGGTGAAAGCATCAGGCGTGCCGCAGCTATCGAGCAATTGCGCCAGCGCCTGCACGTAGTCATTGCCAGCTTTGGCTTGTTCGGTCAGCGCTTGGAAATACTGGGTCTCCGCCGTCATCAGATCGGGTACGGTCGCCAGTCCTTCACGTACGCTGCTGCGTTGCAGACGCACGAGTTCTTTGGCCAAATTAATGTTGGCGTTCAATGCGAGATAGGCGGTGCGAGCGTTTTCCGTTGCGCGCCAGTTTTTCTCGACCAGTAATAAGATGTCTTCACGAACCTGCGCGTCGCTGTAATTTGCCTGCATGACTTGCTGCTCGGCTGACTGCGCCATGCGCTGACGATCCAGCCCGCTCCACAGCGTCCAGCTGGCGCTCACGCCCGCCACCCAAGATGGATTGTGGTTAGACAACTCGTGTGCGCCGTAGACGCTGACCGACGGTAGATAGCGCGCTTTTTCAACGTCCAACAGGCGCTCGGCCTGAGTTTTTTTCGCAGAGACTTTGGCTAAGCCCGGGTGATTTTGCAGCGCCAGATTTTGAAAATGATCCAGCGGTTGCAAAGGATGTGAGAGCACGAAAATCGGTGTGCTGGGTTGCACGGCTTGCTTGCTTTGCAACAAACGTTGCAGGGCTATATGGGCCAACTGTGCGTCGTTCGCCGATTTTTCTTGCTGGCGTTTCGCGTCCTCCAGCGATACTTTGGCGCGCAGTCGTTCGGCGCTTGAAATCAGACCTTCTTGCAACATGCGCTCGGCGGCGTGGTCGTGCGCCGAGATGGTGTTGACGGCGGCTTTGCGCAAATCGAGCGCGACTTGCGCCAATTGCGCACCGAAATAGCGCTGCACCAAGGTGACATACAGCTCATGCTCGGCCATCGCCGCGTCGGCTTGTGCTTCGTTTGCACGCGCGGCGAGCAGGCCTTTGGCCGCTTGGATTTTGCCACCGGTGTACACAGGCCAGAACAGCAGGGCGTTTTTGCTGGTGGTTTGGCCTTTGGCCTTGAGCGTCAATTCGTTTGGAATCAGATGAGGCAGCATCGCGCCTAAATTCGGCATCCCCGGAATCACAATCGAGGAGCCGGATTGTGCGGCCAATTGTTTGGCCTCGGTTAGGTCTACGTCATAGCTCAGGCTGTATTTGTTCACGCTGGCCGACAAAATGACATTTGGCCCGCCCAACCATTTGGCCGCGTCGCTTTGCAATTGTTTGCTTTGAACTTCGGCTTTGGCAGCCGCCAGTTTGGGGGAATGCTCGGTCATTTGGCTGACGGCGCTGGCAAAATCCAGAGGGCTGCTGCCCGATGTTTTGAGTGTGCTGCTCAGTCTGTTATCAGATGCTGGATCGATTTCGGTGCCGGTAGTTTGCGCTGCCGGCACTGCTTCGTCCGCCTCGATTGCTGTTTGATTGACTTGCGCGGCGCAGTTCATGCTGTGGCTCAACAAAATGGCACCAAGGCACAGCGACCAAGGAGATCGTAAAGTTGTCTTCAACCGGTTGTGAAAGGCGTATTTGGACATGGGTGCGTTTCGCTGCAAAAATAATAACAAAGTGTCATTATCCAATAAAAAGAACGATCGTGCTCATATTAGGTGTAAAGCACAACCCAACGACATGACCATCGTACTGAAAACGTGCTGAAAAAGCTACATGACGCATCCATCGCGCAAGGCGTGGCACGATTTAATCAGCTAAAAACCACCCAAACTCAGCGTAACTCGGTCAATCCGCCCATATACGGTTGCAACGCCGCCGGAATGCGAATGGAGCCGTCAGCCTGTTGATGGTTTTCGAGCAGGGCGACCAAGGTACGACCGACCGCCAAGCCAGAGCCATTTAAGGTATGCACCAATTCAGGTTTGCCCGATTCGTTACGCGAATTTTTAAAGCGCGCCTGCATGCGTTGCGCTTGGAAGGCTTCGCAGTTGGACACGCTGGAAATCTCGCGGTAGGTGTTTTGTGACGGAACCCACACTTCCAGATCATAGGTTTTCGCTGCGCCAAAGCCGATGTCGCCGGTGCACAGTGCGACGACGCGATAGGGCAGCTCCAGCATTTGCAAGATTTTTTCCGCGTGGCCGCGCATTTCTTCCAGTGTCTCGTAGGATTTTTCGGGGTGAACGATCTGCACCATTTCCACTTTTTCAAACTGATGCTGGCGAATCATACCGCGCGTGTCGCGACCGGCAGAACCGGCTTCGGAACGGAAACACGGCGTTTGCGCGGTCAGTTTGAGCGGTAATTGATCCGCGTCCAAAATCATATCGCGTACGGTGTTGGTCAGCGTAATTTCCGAGGTCGAGATCAGGTACAGCTCGCGCGCGTCCTCATCTCCGCCTTTGGATACCCAGAACATATCCTCTTTGAATTTCGGCAGTTGTCCCGTGCCGTACAAGCTGTCGGCGTTGGCCATATACGGCGTGTAGCATTCGGTGTAGCCGTGCTGCGTTGTGTGGGTGTCCAACATCAACTGCGCCAATGCGCGGTGCAGACGCGCCAAACCGCCGCGCATGAAACTGAAACGCGAGCCAGCCAATTTACTGGCCATATCAAAGTCCAGCAGGCCGAGGTTTTCGCCCAGTGCAACGTGGTCTTTCACCTCAAAATCAAATTTCGGCGTGTCGCCCCAGCGCGCGACCTCTTGATTATCCGTCTCATCCGTACCGACAGGCACGGATTCGTGCGGCAGATTCGGCAGATTCAGCAACAGAGTGCGCATTTGTGTTTGGATGCCGTCCAATTGCTCGGCAGAGGCTTTCAGTTCATCGCCAATCCCCGCCACTTGCGCCATGACGTCCGATGCATCGAGCTTTTGCGCTTTGCGCACGCCGATTTCTTTGGACAATTTATTGCGCTGCGATTGCAACTCCTCGGTTTTCACCTGAATCGCTTTACGCTGCGCTTCGAGAGCGTTAAACGTCTCCGTGTCCAACTCAAAACCGCGCGTTTTTAAACGGCGAGCCACGGTGTCAATATCTTTACGCAATAATTGTATGTCTAACATGATGTATCCGAATCGAAAGGTAAGTCCTAAAAGACCTCTGGACACGTCAGCCGACGCGAACAGGGCAGGGTGAAAGCATGATTTTAGCAGATACGCGGGGGAAATTTGCTACAATGCGCGCCAATACCACATGAGCCGCATGATCATAGCGCATGATTTTAGAACACGATTTGCCACCGATGGCAACCCCACTGAATAAGGAGCATCATGAGCATCAAATCCGATAAATGGATACGCCGTATGGCAGAGCAGCACGGCATGATCGAGCCATTCGAGCCGAATCAAGTGCGCTACATCAATGACCAACGCATCGTCAGCTACGGCACTTCCAGCTATGGCTACGACATCCGTTGCGCCAACGAATTTAAGATTTTCACCAATGTGAACAGCAGCATCATCGACCCGAAAAACTTTGACCCGAATTGCTTTGTTGAGCATGTGGGCGACACCTGCATCATTCCGCCGAATTCCTTCGTATTGGCGCGCACGGTCGAATATTTTCGCATTCCGCGCAGCGTATTGACGGTTTGCTTGGGCAAATCCACCTATGCGCGCTGCGGTATTATTGTCAACGTCACGCCGTTTGAACCCGAGTGGGAAGGCTTTGTAACACTGGAGTTCTCGAACACAACACCGCTGCCCGCCAAAATCTACGCCAACGAAGGCTGCGCGCAGGTGTTGTTCTTTGAATCCGACGAAGAATGCGAAACCTCGTACAAAGATCGCGGCGGCAAATACCAAGGGCAAACCGGCGTGGTTGTGCCACGCATGTAAATTTTCTTAGAGGCTCACTATGTCCGGCTGTGGCTGCGAAATGACCGCGCGCAATGCGGCGGAACGAAAAACGCTGTGGATCGTATTGTGGATCAACGCCGTGATGTTTGCGTTCGAATTGAGCCTCGGTTTGTGGGCGCAATCCACCGGCTTGGTCGCTGATTCACTGGATATGCTCGCGGATGCCTCGGTGTATGGCATCGGCTTGTATGCTGTGGGCAAAAGCGCGGGCTTGAAAATCAAGGCGGCGCGCATCAGTGGCATGGTGCAAATCGCACTCGCGCTGTGGGTACTGCTCGAAGTGCTGCGCAAGGCGTGGTTTGGCAGTGAGCCGATGAGTTCGCTGATGATGGCGGTCGGCTTGGTCGCGTTGGCAGCGAATTGGCTGTGTTTGAGTTTGATTGCCAAGCATCAAGACGACGGCGTGCATATGCGCGCGTCCTATATTTTCTCGAAAAACGATGTGATCGCCAATTTGGGCGTGGTGCTTGCAGGTGCGTTGGTTTGGCTGACGGGCAGTCGTTATCCCGACTTATTGATTGGTTTTATCATTGCGTGGGTGGTATTGCGCGGTGGGCTAAGGATTCTGCGCGAGGCGGCGCAAGAGCAGCGCATTGCTTTGGCGGATCCTTTGATGCAAGAGATGCCAACCGATATGGCATCAAGCGATCGTTGCGCTGCGAGCACTCCAGCCGACACCACATCGGACTGTGGTTCAGCACAGAAGTGCTGCGCGTCAAGCTGTTCCGAGGCGAAATCATCGCCATCGGAGTGAGGTTTATCCTCCTTTTTCTCCCCATCCATTATCCGATCTCTGCATGAATTCTGACGAATTCGGGCGTAGCATGAATGCGTCACATGCACGTGGCGCAGATGATGCGTGGGCATTGAAATAATAGGGAGCAACGAATGAGTACCAAAGGGTTGGCAGTCGGCTCGGATTATCATCCGCGCGAGGAGTTTTTGAACGCGCTGTTGCATGGCTTGGGCGTGGTCTTCGGCATTGTGGCGCTGGTGCTGATGCTGGTCAAAGCGGTTGGTTCGAGTGTGTCGTTCAGCGGATTTCAAATCACCGGTTTGGCTTTGTATGGCGCGAGTTTGATCGTGATGTTTTTGAGTTCAACCCTGTATCACAGCCTATCGAATACGCGGGCGAAATCGGTACTCAAACGGCTGGATCACTGCGCCATTTTTGCGTTGATCGCCGGAACGTACACGCCAATTTTGCTGATCGGATTGGCCACCAGCAAGGCGCTGGTGCTGTTTTGGGTGCTGTGGGGCATCGCTTTGACCGGGATTGTGTTCAAGGTGTTTTTTGTCCACCGATTCGATCGAGCCTCTTTGCTTGCCTATCTGGGGATGGGCTGGCTGTCGGTGCTGATTATCAAGGATATGCTGCATGCGCTGGATCCGGCGGCGTTGGTACTGATCGTTTTGGGCGGCGTGCTGTACACGGTGGGAACGATCTTTTATGCCGCAAAAAATCGCCGCTACACCCATGCGATTTGGCATCTGTTTGTGCTCGGCGCGGCGGTGTGCCATGCGCTGGCGATTGGGTTGTATGTGGTGA
>CAZCYS010000051.1:0-9082 GCA_964502825.1 uncultured Hydromonas sp.
CGCCGGAGGCGGACACATTGTCGCGATTCCGAATATGCAAGGCAAAGACAAAGCGCTGTTGACCGTGATTCTGTAATGGCCATAAACAGACACTCAAACATTGCCAAATACCAACATTGCTCAAGATCATTCGGATTTAATTGACTTGAGCGATGGTTTTTAACTATAATTACGGTCTATTTTGCACTCAGGGTCAAACCAGTGTGAGATTAGGAGACGTGGCCGAGAGGTCGAAGGCACTTCCCTGCTAAGGAAGCATATGGGCTTAAACCTGTATCGAGGGTTCGAATCCCTCCGTCTCCGCCAATAGTTAGTGACAACGGCGATTGGTTGATAATCGCCGTTTTCTTTCTTACCCTACCGGCAACGACGCGTCGGAGGGTTTTTATCCACAAGGAGAATCTATGCGTCATTATGAAATTGTACTGATCGTACATCCTGACCAAAGCGAGCAAGTCCCTGCGATGATGGAGCGTTACACGACTCAAATCACTGCGGCAGGCGGCAAAGTGGATCGCTTTGAAGACTGGGGTCGCCGTCAATTGGCTTACCCGATTCAAAAATTGGCCAAAGCACATTACCTGTGCTGGAACATCGAATGCTCGCAAGAGACATTGGATGAGTTGGAGCACAACTTGCGCTTTAATGATGCGATCTTGCGTCATTTGACTGTTAAGTTGGACAAAGCCGAAACTGGCGCGTCTGTGATGCTCAAGTCAACTGAGAAAGCCGCTGAAAAGTCTGCTGACAAACCAGTTGCTTCAGCCGAAGAATCTGCTCAGTAATATGTGACGGCTGATGAGCGCGTCGCACGTAAATCGATTGACATTAGAAGCGTGTTTGGTGGACAAAACACCGATGCGCAAAAATTTAGCCGGTTGTCCGATTGTCGAGTTGGTGTTAACGCACGATTCGATGCAAACAGAAGTCGGAAGCCCGCGCCAAACCCAGTTTGAAATTGCCGCTGTGGCAATGGGGGATGCGGCGGTGGCGGTGGATGCTTGTACGGTGGGTGCATACTACAAGGTACAAGGATTTTTAAACCGCAAAAGCTTAAAAAGTGTCAAATTACGGTTGCACATCACGCACATCAGCCCGGTGATTGATTAATTGAAATTTTTGAAAAAGGAAATGCATCATGGCAGCTCCACGTAGCAAAAACGGTCGTCCAGAACGCCGTCAACAACAAAACCCATTGTTCAAACGCAAACGCGTATGCCGTTTCACCGTTGCCGGTGTTGAACAAATCGACTACAAAGATGTTGATACATTAAAAGATTTTATCGCTGAAAACGGCAAAATCATTCCGGCGCGCTTGACCGGTACTCGCGCGATTTATCAACGTCAGTTGAACACTGCCATCAAACGTGCGCGTTTCTTGGCTCTGTTGCCATACTGCGACAACCACAAATAATGCTCGCGTATTGGATAACGAAAGGATAAATCATGCAAATTATTTTATTGGAAAAAGTATTGAACGTTGGCCAATTGGGCGACGTGGTCAAAGTCAAAGACGGTTACGCGCGTAACTATTTGATTCCTCAAGGTAAAGCGCGTCGTGCGACCAAAACAGCGATGGCTGAGTTTGAAGCGCGTCGTGCAGAGCTGGAAAAAGTTCAAGCCGAAAAATTGGTGGCGGCGCAAGCAGTTGCTGAAAAATTGGAAGGCGAGAGCATTGAGATCGCTTCTAAAGCGGGCGTAGATGGTCGTTTGTTCGGCTCGATCACCAATGCGGATATCGCTGAAGCATTGAAAGCCAAAGGCTTTGAAGTGACTAAATCACAAGTTCGCGTGATCGAAGGCAATGTGAAAGCCGTCGGCGCATACTCAGTGGCTGTGGCTTTGTTTACCGATGTGAACGCAACCATCGCTTTGAACGTTGTTCCTGAATTGGCTTAATATCCATTTATGAACTGCGCAAGAGCGCACCCTGTTGTTAAAACCCCGTTGTTGTCATAACAGCGGGGTTTTGTTTTGGGTGATTGTGGTTGCTCACTGAGGTTTGATGGCGCTTGTGACGGGCGTTTGGGCGGATTGTATTGATTCGGAAAATCGTCGCGCAAAGCACAAGGGCTTTTCATTGTGTTTATGGCGGTGCATGGCTATAATGCACCTTCTACATCAGCTTAATATTTACTCAATTAAAGGCAGATTTATGAATTTACTTGCCAAGCTTTTACCGACTCAAAACATCGAGCTAAACGTCGATGCGTCCAGCAAAAAGCGCGTGTTTGAATACGCCTCCATTTTGTTTGAAAACAATCAGGGCGTGGAGCGCTCGAAAGTGTTTGACAGCCTGTTGGCGCGTGAGCGTCTGGGTTCGACCGCGCTGGGCAAGGGTGTGGCGATTCCGCATGGACGGATCAAGGGCTTGAAAGAAGCTGTGGCCGCCGTGGTGAGTGTGAATACGCCGGTGGCGTTTGATGCGCCTGATGCGCAGCCGGTGAGCCTGATGGTGTTTTTGCTGGTGCCTGAGCAGGCCACGCAGCAGCACTTGGAGATTCTGTCGGAGTTGGCCGAGTTTCTGAGTGATAAAAATAACCGCGAGACCTTGATGGCGGCAGAGTCTGCCGGTGAGGTGCTGCAACGGGTACAAACTTGGGAACCGGCTCGTCGCAGTTTGGCGTAAGCGCTCCTGATTTCGCAGACAGGATTTGCCATGCAATCAATCGCTACTTTATACAACGATGTTTCAGCGCCGCTTGGACTCAAGTGGCGTGCGGGATTGGATGGCGCATTTCGTATTTTGTCCGATTCGCACGCCGGATCGGCAGAGCTGGTCGGGCATTTGAACTTGATTCACGCTTCGCGCATTCAGGTGATCGGGCAAGCGGAGAGTGATTTTTTTGACCGGCTGAGTGAAACCCGCAGGCTCGAATACCTCAACGACTTTTTGCACCACGGCGAGCCGCCAGCCTTAATCATGGCCGATGGCGTAGAACCGCCGAATTTTTTGGTTCAATGGTGTGAAGAGCATGTGATTCCGCTGTTTTGCTCGGCAGAAACGTCTGCGCGGGTGATTGAATATTTGCGCGTGTACTTTAACCGCCTGTTTGCCGAGCGCTGCTCGCGCCACGGTGTGCTGATGGACGTGTTGGGCGTGGGTGTACTGATCTCGGGCGAATCGGGGTTGGGTAAATCCGAATTGGCGTTGGAGTTGATTTCGCGCGGACATGGTTTGGTGGCCGATGATCAGGTGGATTTCGCGCGTGTCGCGCCGGATTTTATCGAAGGTCGTTGCCCGCCGTTATTGCAAAATCTGTTGGAAGTGCGCGGCATTGGCTTGCTGGATATCAAAACGATTTTTGGTGAAACGGCGGTGCGCCGCAAAATCAAATTGCGTCTGATTACCCAACTGATTAAGCGCAACGAGATGGATACGAAATACGAGCGCTTGCCGATGCAGCATTTGACCGAAAACATTTTGGGGGTGGATATTCACAAAGTGGTGTTGCCGGTCGCGGCAGGGCGTAACTTGGCGGTTTTGGTCGAGGCGGCTGTGCGCGATACGGTGCTCAAATTGCGCGGGATTAACACTTTGCAAGAATTCATGATGCGCCAACGACAGGCGATGGATGAGACGCGTGTGGATCGATCCAGCCACAATATACAGGGCGAAATTTAAATTTTATCGGGCAAAAAGCGCGTATTGATTATGAATTTGGTACTCATCACCGGTTTATCCGGATCAGGCAAAAGCGTGGCCTTGCGGCATTTGGAGGACATGGGCTACTACTGCGTCGACAATTTGCCAGCCAATTTGTTGGAATCCTTGGTTGCAGAAATGAATCGCGCGACGTATCCGCGCTTGGCGATCAGCATTGATGCGCGCTCGTCTGCGGATTTTGAAAAACTGCGTGATCAGATTGTGGCCATGCGCGCGCAAGGTCAGGCGGTACACAGCCTATTTTTGACCGCCAATAACAGCGCTTTGGTTAAGCGATATTCCGAAACGCGTCGACGTCATCCTTTATCACGCTTGGCAGCGTCCGCTGATGGCGCCGATCAGTCGCTCAAGGACAGCATTGATCTGGAGCGCACGCGCCTGATGCCGTTGATTGAGGTATCGGTGGTGATTGACACCAGTCAGTTGAAAGCCAAGCAACTGCAACAGTACATCCACGAGGTGTTGAGCTTGCCAAATGACCGATTGACCGTGCTGTTTCAGTCGTTCGGCTTCAAACATGGTGTCCCGCTGGATGCCGACTTTGTGTTTGATGCGCGGGTTTTATCCAATCCGTTTTATGATGTGAATTTGCGGCCGTTGACCGGTTTGGATGCGCCGGTACAGGCGTTTTTGCAAGCGCAGTCAGATACCGAATTACTGATTGGGGACATTGAGCAATTTTTGCAACGCTGGTTGCCGAAATTTGAACAGGATGACCGCAGCTACGTTACCATCGCCATCGGCTGTACCGGCGGACAACATCGTTCGGTGTATATTGCGCAGACTTTGGCGCAGCGCATGGTTGCAAACGGTTTTTTACACGAAAATCAAGTATTGGTGCGCCATCGAACCATGAAAACTATAGATGCACATTAAAAAATTGCTCCCTTAAAGGAGCGATTTTTTTATAGAGTGCGATGCGCACATCAGTGATGCGCGTCGTCCGAACCCAAATGCAGTGGCAAGCGTCGTTCCGTCCAAAATACCGTGGCCAACACCAGCAGGCCGATGAGCCAGTAACCAAGCGCTAACGGCAGCACCGTGCCGTTAAACGCCTGCCCGATCAAACTGCCCAAAATCGCACCGATCAAGCTGGTGTAAAAACCGGTCCATGATGATGCGGAGCCAGCAATCGCACGCATCGGCTCCAGCGAAATGGTGTTGAAATTCGGCATCATGATGCTGAAGCAAAATAAACACGCCGCCAATAAGGGCGCAAACAGAGCAATCGGCGGATGACCGTTAAAAGCCCACGCGCTCACCGTCAAAACGCTGGTCAGCGTTAAAAACAGCCACAGCGCGCTGTGCGCCATGCGTCGCATGCCAAAGCGCGCGACCAAGCGCGAGTTGGTGAACGCCGCCAAGCCCATCGACATGGCAATCGCGCCAAACATCAGCGGAAAGTGCTCGCCGAGCTGGTACACATCGCGCTGAAAAATCTGCTCGGACGAGCCGATGTAGGCCATCAGCACACCCTGCATCAGACCGACCGCGGTCGCATAGCCCAAGGTCGAACGATTGTGAACGCATTGTTTGAGACTGTCCCACATGCTGGCGAGTGAGATCGGACGGCGAAAATTCGGATCCAGCGTTTCCGGCATGCGCGAGGTAAACCACGCGCCCAAAAGCACGGCATACAACAGCAAGCCCCAAAAAATACTGTGCCACTCAAAGCGAAACAACAGCAATTGCCCCAAGCTCGGCGCGATAATCGGCACGATGATGAACACCATCATAATCATCGACATCACCTGCGACATCGCGTGTCCCGAAAAGCGGTCGCGCACCATCGCGGCGGTGAGCACGCGCATCGCGGCCAGCCCGATCCCTTGCAGGACACGCATGGCGAGCAGGAAGTAAAAACTGGGCGAAAGCGCGGCGCCGATCGAAGCCAGCGCAAAAATGCTCAAGCCGAGCAGGACTATCGGTCGACGACCGAAATAATCACCGAGCGCACCGTAAATCAACTGAGCAAAAGAAAAGCCGATCATATAGGCGTAGACCACCCATTGAATATGGTTGGCTTGTTCGGCCTGCAGGCCAAAATCATGGGTCATGCGCGGAAACGCAGGCAGCATGGTGTCAATCGACAGAGCGCCAATCGCCATCATCAATGCAATTAGGATGATGAATTCGAGGCGGCCGATGTGTTCGTTCGGATAGGTTTTAAACGGCAAGGGAAACTTTCTATTGTTGTTCTTTAGCTGAGATCTGATTCAATCTATGGGGTCGATGAGGTTGCTTGCGTCAATTGTGCCATCATTTCGATGTGCGCGCTGTCCGTGTTCAAACACGGGATGTAGTGGTACTGTGCGCCGCTCGCTTCTAAAAACACCGCTTTGAGCTGATGCGCGACCTCTTCCAATGTTTCCAAACAGTCGGCGGAAAAACCCGGACACAGCACGTCCACGCGACGTGCGCCCGATTGTGCCAACTGCGTCAGCGCCTCCATCGCATACGGTTGGATCCACTTTTGCGCGCCAAAGCGCGATTGATAGGCAATATGCACCGCAGAGGGCGGTACGCCGAGTGCATCGCGTAGGGCTTCGGTCAGCGCTCGGTGCGTGGCATTGCACTGCGCCTGATACGGGTCGCCGAGGCGGACATTGCGCTCAGGCAAACCGTGAAAACTGAGTAAAACTCGGTCACCGGCAGCAAAATCCGGCGTCCCGTGCGTTTGCCAATATGCCTGAATCGACTGAACCAAAGCCTGAATGTACTGCGGATGCGTGGGGTACTCGGTGATGCGCCGTTGTTGGAGCGTCAAGCCACGCGCGCGAATCTGCCGATCTATTTCGTCAAACACCGTTTCGGTGGTGGTCATCGAGTACTGCGGATACAGCGGCAGGACGATGACTTCCTGTATGCCTTCATCAGCGATGCGTTGCAGTACCGCGCCGATGGCGGGATTTTGGTAGCGCATGGCCCAATATACTTTGAATGCCTGCGCGCCGTGATGCGCGTCCAAATGCTGCTGCAAGGCGCTCGCCTGCGCCTGCGTGATGGCCTTGAGCGGTGCGCCATTTTCGGGCGCGACGTCGTGGTTCCAAATCATCTCATACAGCGGTACGAGCCGCGCCGGACGGCGACGTAAAATGATGCCGTGCAAAATCGGATACCACAGCCATTTGGGGATATCGACCACGCGGCGATCACCGAGAAATTCCGCCAAATAGCGCGCAATCGCAGGCGCAGTCGGTGCATCGGGTGAACCTAAATTGATCAATAAAATGGCTTGGGTTATGCGTGAGGACATGAAAAGCTTTGTATTTTGGGTTTAAATGAATTCAATCAATTGAAATTTTGCATCGCACGCGAGAGTAATTTGGCGGTCACATCAACCAGCGGAATCACTTTTTCGTACGCCATGCGCGACGGACCGATCACGCCGAGCGTGCCGATCACTTGGTTGTTGACCGTGTACGGCGCGGAGATCAGCGACACGCCATCAAACGGCAAAACCTCAGATTCGCCGCCGATAAATACCTGAACGCCGCCTGCGGTGCGCGTGTGTTCGAGCAGCTGCAACAAGCGTGTTTTCTCATCAAACAGGTCAAAGGTCATGCGCAGCCGTTCCATATTGTTGGTGAACTCAGACACGTCGAGCAAATGCCGCTCGCCTTTGACGATCAGCGTTTCGTCGTCGTGGGCGCTGCTTTCGGACTGTGCGAGTGCCTGCTGCATCAAAAACGACACGTCACGTTGCAGGTGGTGCAATTCGTGCGTGAGTTCGAGGCGAATCTGCTCAAAGGTTTTACCGGTGTAGTGGCTGTTCAGATAGTTCGCCGCGCTGACCAATTGGCTGGGCGTGAAGCTCTGGCTCAACTGCAACAAGCGGTTTTGAATATCGCCCTCCGGCGTGACCATCACCACGAGGATGCGGTTGGGCGAGAGTTGCAGAAAATCAATGTGGCCGAATACCTGCGAGCGTTTCGGCGTGGCAATGATGCCCGCAAATTGCGATAACTGCGATAATGTTTGCGCCGCTTGGTTCGCCATGCGCGTTGGCGTGTCGGCGGAAAATTCCGGCGTGGCGAACTCAGCGGTGTCCTCGGCGGCAAATTGCCCTGCCGTCATCATGCTGTCCACAAAAAAACGATAGCCCGCCGGTGTCGGAATGCGTCCGGCCGAAGTGTGTGGGCTGGTGATAAATCCCAGATGCTCCAGCTCGGCCATCACATTGCGCACGGTTGCGGGCGAGAGCGCCAGCCCCGCGCTGTGCGTGAGCATCTGCGATCCCACAGGCGTGCCCTGTGCGATGTACTGATGTACCAAAGTGGTTAGCAGCCGACTGGCGCGTTCGTCTAAGCTCATGTCAAATCAAGTGCATAAAAAAGTATGACGTATTGTAACAAACTGGCGGGATGTGTGATTGACAATACCGCGCACGCAGTGATAGTGTGAGCCGATGTTATCAATACAAAATACGGCGCAACCAAACACAGTGCAACCAAACACTGCGCCCAAAGGACAGCGATGCACAATGCAATCAACGAAAGCAAACACAAAACCCTACTGTCATGGAGCAGTGGCAAAGACAGCGCGTGGGCGCTGCACACCTTGCGTCAAGACCCGCAGATCGAACTGGCGGGGCTGTTTTGCACAGTGAACCAAGCGTTCAATCGCGTCGCCATGCACGGCGTGCGCGTCAAGCTGCTGCAACGGCAGGCCGACCGTTTGGGTTTGCCGTTGCAGATCATCTACATTCCCTATCCGTGCAGTAACGAGCAATACGCGCAAGTCATGAGCGAATTCGTCACTCAGGCGCGGGCGGCGGGCGTGACGCATTTCGCCTTTGGTGACTTGTTTCTCGAAGACGTGCGCCGCTACCGAGAGGAGCGCTTGCAGGGTACGGGCATCAGCCCGATTTTCCCGCTCTGGGGTTCGGATACGCGTGAACTGTCACAAACGATGGTGGTGGCGGGTTTGCGATCGGTGCTGACCTGTGTTGACCCGAAACAATTGTCCAAAGACTTTGCGGGGCGTATATTCGATGCAACGCTGTTGCGCGACTTGCCCGCAGATGTTGATCCGTGCGGTGAAAACGGCGAATTTCACAGCTTTGCTTTTGACGGGCCCATGTTTGCGCAGGCGGTGGATTTTACGCTGGGCGAAACGGTGGCGCGCGACGGTTTTGTGTTTACGGATTTATTACTGTGACTGTATTTCAGTCTCTCACCAAGAGGTGAGAGCATTTGTTAATCACTTCATTTATTGGGAGCATATCAATGAACTATCAGGCACAAGCACATCGTTATCAGGACATGCAATACCGCCGTTGCGGTCGCAGCGGGTTGAAGCTGCCTGCGATTTCCTTGGGGTTATGGCACAACTTTGGCGGCGTGGACAGCTTTGAGCATTATCGGCAGACCCTGCGCACGGCGTTTGACTGCGGTGTGACGCATTTTGATCTGG
>CAZCYS010000052.1:0-8795 GCA_964502825.1 uncultured Hydromonas sp.
ACACCGCCCTTTCACGGCGGTAACACCGGTTCGAATCCGGTTGGGAGTGCCAAAATACACATCCACGCATTGAGTTCAGACCATGCGTGGATTTTTTATTATTTACTCTTTTAAGCAAAGCCTTATTTTCCGCAGCAGCACGCATGACCGATTTAGGCTTTTATTCAAGCGGCTTTTCCTTTAAAATTGGCCGACATTCACTTCGGAATTAAACTCATGTGGTCAAAACTCTCATTCGCTATTTTTAAACTGATTGGTTGGAAAACCTATTACGAACCCTTACCCGGATCACACGGCATCATCGTGGTCTATCCACATACTTCCAACTGGGACTTTCCGTTGGGCGTACTCTGGAAATCGGCTTATAAAGTACGACCACGCTGGGTTGCGAAGGAGTCTTTGTTTAAGCCTCCTGTATTCGGCTGGTTTATGCGCAAACTCGGTGGGATTGGCATCAAGCGCGAAGGTAATTTGGACGTGGCGCAAAATTTGAAAAAGACCATGCTGGCCGAGGATAACTGCTGGCTGGTTATTGCGATTGAAGGTACACGCTCTTACAAACCCTACATTCATTTGGGCTATTACTACATCGCCAAAGCAGCCAATGTACCGATCGGCTTAGCCAAATTCAATTACGAAACCAAAACCATTGGCGTGTCCGACTATCGCTATGTCAAAGACACCATCGAAGAAGAGATCGAACAGTTGAAACTGGACTTCGCCGGACATCGCGCCCGCTACCCCGAAAATGCTGGTGCATTGGCGGTACGTGAGAAAAAAGGCGCGGGCAAACCATCGGCTTCTTGATGCCTATGGCTTCATAATCTCAAATATACTCATGGCAAGGCATACAAAAAGGCTGGTTCACACCAGCCTTTTCTTGTATCACAACATTCGATTATTTCTTGATGTTGTAGAACGTGCTTTTGCCCGGATAGCTCACGGTTTCACCCAAAGCTTCCTCGATGCGCAGCAATTGATTGTATTTGGCAATGCGATCAGAACGCGACAACGAGCCGGTTTTGATTTGACCTGCATTCAAGCCAACCGCGATATCGGCGATGGTTGAATCTTCGGTTTCGCCTGAGCGGTGTGAAATCACGGCAGTATAGCCCGCACGTTTAGCCATCTCGATCGCAGCAAAGGTTTCGGTCAAAGTACCAATTTGATTGATCTTGATCAGAATTGAGTTGCCAATGCCTTTTTCAATGCCTTCTTTCAAAATCTTGGTGTTGGTTACGAACAAATCGTCGCCGACCAATTGGATTTTCTTGCCAAGGATTTCGGTCAAGTACTTCCAGCCGTCCCAGTCAGATTCATCCAAACCGTCTTCGATGGTAACGATCGGGAATTTGTCCACCAAATTGGCCAAGTAATCCGCCATTTCTTTGCTGGTCAAGCTCAAACCTTCGCCCGTCAACTCATATTTACCATCTTTGTAAAATTCGGATGCCGCGCAGTCCAAACCGATCAAGATGTCGTCACCCATGGTGTAACCAGCCGCACTGATCGCTTCGCCAATCGTTGCCAAGCATTCTTCGTTGGATTTGAAGTCTGGTGCGAAACCGCCTTCATCACCCACCGCAGTGTTCATATGTTTATCGTGCAGAATTTTTTTCAAGCTATGGAAAATTTCCGCACCGGCGCGCAAAGCTTCGCGGAATGAGTCAAAGCCGACCGGCAAAATCATGAATTCTTGGAAGTTCAAGTTGTTATCCGCGTGTTCGCCGCCGTTAATGATATTCATCATCGGCACAGGCATTTGCATCGCGCCCGAACCGCCAAAATAACGATACAACGGCAAACCGGCCTCTTGCGCAGATGCGCGCGCCACAGCCATAGACACCGCCAGCAAAGCATTCGCGCCCAGATTGGATTTATTGTCCGTGCCATCGAGTTCGAGCAAGGTTCGGTCAATCAGCGCTTGTTCGGACGACTCCATACCGACCAAAGCATCAGCGATCACGGTATTGATGTTGTTTACGGCTTTCAACACGCCTTTGCCCAAATAACGGCTTTTATCACCATCACGCAACTCAATTGCTTCGCGTGAGCCGGTAGACGCACCAGATGGTACCGCAGCGCGTGCGCTCGCACCTGATTCCAACAAAATCTCACATTCAACAGTCGGATTACCACGCGAATCCAGAATCTCGCGACCTACGATATCAATAATTGCACTCATTGCTTTCTCCTCAAATAAACCGAAAAATCAGGCACTTTTTCAATGCCCACCCAAACCCATCAATGCTATGTAATCGTTTACTCTATTGTACTCCGTTCACGCTTACATTTAAACCATTAAAAATTATCTTCCAAAAACATACCGCCCGACTTAACCGCGCTATCCAAAGCTTTCAACGTAGTCAACAGCTCTTTCATGCGATTGAGCGGTACGGCATTCGGACCATCCGACCACGCTTCGCTTGGGTTCGGATGCGTTTCCATGAAAATACCGGAAATTCCGGTTGCGACGGCGGCGCGCGCCAAAACCGGTACGAATTCACGTTGACCGCCGCTGGTTGAGCCTTGACCACCCGGCAATTGCACCGAATGCGTCGCATCAAACACCACCGGCGTATCGTTTCGCTCAGCGCCGTGGCGCATGATCGCCAAACCGCGCATATCAGAGATCAGATTGTTGTACCCAAAGCTCACGCCACGCTCGCACGCGAGGAAATGATGCGTTGGCAAACCTTTTTCTGCTGCCGCGCTGCGGGCTTTTTCAATCACATTTTTCATGTCGGCGGGCGCTAAAAATTGCCCTTTTTTGATATTCACCGGCTTGCCCGATTGCGCCACCGCGCGAATAAAGTCGGTCTGACGGCACAAAAAAGCCGGTGTTTGCAACACGTCCACGACGTCAGCCACCGGCTTGATTTGCTCAATTTCATGCACATCGGTCAAAATCGGCACGCCAATTTGACGACGCACTTCATCCAAAATCCGCAGCCCTTCATCCATACCCAAGCCACGCTTGGTATTACCCGAAGAGCGATTTGCTTTGTCAAAAGAGCCCTTGTAAATCAAGGGAATTGATAATTCATCGCACATCGCTTTGAGTTGGCCGGCTACGTCCAGCGACATCTGTAGCCCTTCAATCGAGCAGGTTCCAGCAATCAAAAACAGAGGTTGATTCAAACCGATGTCAAAACCGCATAATTTCATATTATTCCCTTTTCATTTATTTTGGCTTATTCTTGGATGGCGGGCTTTTACCTTCAGTTTTACGCCCGCTTTTACGCCACATCCACAGCAAATGTCCAAACCCAGCCAAAGCCACAATCGTGGTAACAATCAGTATCACGATCAATGCCGTTGGCGCGGTTTGGAGCAGTTCCCACATATATTAAGCTCAGCTTATTAGCGCTGATGCGCCAACGCCGCGCTCACAAATGCGCTGAACAGCGGGTGACCGTCGCGCGGCGTCGAAGTGAATTCGGGGTGAAACTGAACGCCGATGAACCACGGATGCATAGACTCAGGTAACTCCATCATTTCCGGCAGATGCTCGGTCGGTGTGCGTGCGGAGATAATCATACCCGCCCGCTCCAATTGATCGGTGTATTGCGTATTGACTTCGTAGCGATGACGGTGACGCTCGGTCACAGTCGCACCATAAATATCAGCGGCCTTGGTATCGGCCTTGACCGGACATGATTGCGCGCCCAAGCGCATCGTACCGCCCAAATCGGAATCCACATCGCGCTTTTGCAACTGACCATCTTTGCCCATCCACTCGGTAATCAATGCTACCACCGGCTGCGGTGTATCGTGGTCAAACTCGGTGCTGTTGGCCTGCTCCAATCCCGCCATGTGGCGTGCAAATTCAATCACCGCCAACTGCATGCCCAAGCAAATGCCCAAATACGGCACTTTATTCTCACGCGCATAGCGAATCGCGGCGATTTTACCCTCGGTTCCGCGTTTACCAAAGCCACCCGGTACCAAAATGGCGTCCAAATGAGACAATTTCGCAGCCACTTCATCCATATGCGCGTCATCGAATTCTTCCGAATCAATGTATTCGATATCCACTTGCGTTTGATTGTGAATACTCGCGTGGCGCAACGCCTCAATCAATGATTTGTACGACTCGGTCAAATCCATGTATTTGCCGACCATACCGATGCGCACATGATTCTGCGGATTTTCCAACGCGAACACCAATTTGTCCCACATCGCCACATCGGCTTTTGGTACATCCAGACGCAGTTCGTCGCAAATGATTTGATCCAAACCTTGTTCAAACAGCAGGCGCGGTACTTTATAAATCGTATCTACGTCGTATACCGAAACCACGGCCTCAACGGGAATATTGGAAAACAGGGAGATTTTGGCCTTTTCATCATCCGGAATCGGACGATCCGCGCGGCACAGCAAAGCGTGTGGCATGATGCCGATTTCACGCAATTTTTGCACGGAATGCTGGGTTGGCTTAGTTTTTAATTCGCCCGCACCGGCAATCCACGGCACCAAAGTCAAATGCACAAACGCCGAATTGCCACGCCCCAGACGCAGGCTCATCTGACGCACGGCCTCCAAAAACGGGAGTGATTCAATGTCACCCACTGTGCCGCCGATTTCGACAATCGCCACGTCGGTTTGGCCGTTGTTTGATGCTGCCGCACCCCGTTCGATGAAGGCTTGAATTTCATTGGTAATATGAGGAATTACTTGAACAGTCTTTCCTAAGTACTCGCCACGACGCTCTTTTTTCAAAACAGATTCGTAAATCTGACCGGTCGTGAAGTTGTTTGATTTGCGCATTTTCGCGCTGATGAAACGCTCGTAGTGACCCAAATCCAGATCGGTTTCCGCACCGTCTTCGGTCACAAAAACCTCACCATGCTGAATCGGACTCATGGTACCCGGATCGACGTTGATGTACGGATCGAGTTTGAGCATCGTCACTTTCAGTCCGCGTGACTCCAACAAAGTTGCCAACGATGCCGCGGCAATCCCCTTACCCAAAGACGATACCACGCCACCCGTTACAAACACATATTTTGTCATTTTTAATTACCTCATTGGAAAGCGTAATTATACATTTCCTATGTGACTTTATCCACACGCATTCAACAAAAAGCCGCATCAAAATAAATAAGGGACAAATCGACTTGTCCCTTATTTGATAACTCATTCATAGCGCATTACACATGCACCAAGGTGCCTTCGTCTTCACCTTTGATGACACGCATCAAACCGCCCTCTTTGAAAATCGAGAACACTTTGATCGGCATTTTTTGGTCACGGCACAGCGCAAACGCCGTCGCATCCATTACGCCCAGATTTTTGCTGATCGCTTCGTCAAATGTGATGTCGCTGTAACGGGTTGCGTTCGGGTCTTTTTTCGGGTCTGCGGTGTAAATACCATCCACTTTGGTCGCTTTCAGCACCACTTCCGCGCCGATTTCCACACCGCGCAGCGCTGCCGCCGTATCGGTGGTGAAAAATGGGTTGCCCGTACCGGCTGCGAAAATCACGATTTTGCCTTCGCTCAAGTGACGCATCGCACGCGGACGGATGTATGGCTCGACCACTTGATCAATACGCAAAGCCGATTGCACACGCGCTTCCAAGCCCGCGTGTTTCATCGCATCCTGCAAAGCCAATGCATTCATGATCGTGGCCAGCATACCCATGTAGTCTGCCGTTGCGCGATCCATACCCGCCGCACCACCGGCCATACCACGGAAAATATTGCCGCCGCCAATCACCACCGCCATTTCTACACCAGTTTCGACCACTTCCTTGATCTCGGCAACCATGCGTTCAATTGTCGCGCGATTAATGCCAAACGCATCGTCGCCCATCAGCGCTTCGCCGGACAGTTTGAGTAATACGCGTTTGTAACCAGCCATTTAATTCTCCTTATTGTTGGGTCGTATTGAGATTGCTGGGCAAGATTGAGTCGAAACCGCTGAAATTAGAAATCAAATCAATTTAAAATCAATGACTTCCAGCAAATTTTTGAAAAATATCGCGCCGTCATTAACGGCACGCAAACGGCGAGATTGTACCAAAATTCAATTTACTTAGTGTCAAAATCGCATCGTCTATTGGCCCAGCCCCTAAAAAAATCCCCCGCCATTGCTGGTGCGGGGGATTGTTCGGATTCACATGAGTGTCACCTTATTTAACGCGCATATCGCCGGTTTCGACGAAACGCTGATGCCAAGACAAAGCCTCGTTCAGCATATGCGGCGTATGCAAGCCACCGGCTTTCTCTGCACGATCATAGTAGTCTTGCAACATCGGACGGTAGTCTGGATGTGCGCAGTTCTCGATGATCAGCTTCGCGCGCTGACGCGGTGATTTGCCACGCAAATCAGCCAAACCTTGCTCGGTTACCAATACCATTACATCATGCTCAGTGTGGTCGTGGTGCGACACCATCGGCACGATACAGGAAATCGCGCCGTCTTTGGCTACCGATGGCGTGACGAAGAACGACAAAAACGCATTGCGCGCAAAGTCGCCCGAACCGCCGATACCGTTCATCATGCTGGTGCCCATGATATGCGTGGAGTTCACATTGCCGTAGATGTCACATTCGATCATGGCGTTCATACCGATCACGCCCAGACGACGGGATACTTCAGGATGGTTGGTCACCTCTTGCGGACGCAAGATAATTTTTGAGCGCAGGGTTTCGATGTTGGCATTAAAACGATCCAGCGCATCTGGGCTGAAGGACAATGCAGTCGCAGAAGCCGATACCATTTTGCCCGACAAGATCAAGTCCAGCATACCGTCTTGCAATACTTCGGTATAGCCCATCAAGCCGTCAAACGGACCGTCTTGCAAACCCGCCAACACGGCATTCGCAACGTTACCCACGCCCGATTGCAATGGCAATAGGTTTTTAGGCAAACGCCCCATTTTCACTTCGTGTGAGAAAAAATCGATGATTTGCGCAGCGATACGCTGTGAATTCTCATCCGGATCGGCAAATTTGCTGTTGCGATCAGGCGAATCGGTTAACACGATGGCGACGATTTTGTCCAAATCGCATTCCAAATACGGTGAACCGACGCGGTCGGCAGCCGACACGATCGGAATCGGTTTGCGATTTGGCGGCACGCCGATGTCTGGGTGAATATCGTGCATACCTTCCAGCAACGCATTTTGACGGCTATTGACCTCCAAAATGATTTTTTTCGCGGACTTGAGCCATTGATTATTGGTGCCGATCGCCAGTGAAGGAATCAAGCGACCATCCGGCAAAATGCCGGTCACTTCAACCAATGCCACATCCATATCGCCGAAAAAGCCGTAACGAACCTGCTGTTCCAAATGCGACAAATGCACGTCCTGGTAATTGGTCGCGCCCGCATTGATTTGCTTACGCAAAGTCGGGTCAGATTGGAACGGAGTACGGAATTTAATCCCTTTGGCACGCGCCAATACGCCATCACAGTCATCCGCCGTTGACGCGCCGGTCAACATACCAATGCCGAATTCTTCGCCACGCGCGTGCGCTTCTTCCATGCGTTTGGCCAATGCAGCCGGTACCGCTTTGGGATAGCCCGCGCCGGTAAAGCCGCTGATGCCGACGTTCATCCCGTTTTGGATAAACTCAGCAGCCTGCTCCGCAGACATGATTTTTTCACGTAAACCCAAATGACCGACTCGCTCGTGCCCCATCGTAGAACTCATAAGATTTTCTCCTATTATTTATCGTTAAAATAAATCCCCTTTTCGTAGGGGTTATTTATGGATTCGTTTTGACCAATTCACTCAACCCTACTTTAGAGAATACCCAAATAAGCAATGAATGAAAGCAGTGTAATTATAAGCAAAAACCCACCTTTAAAAGAAGAGATTTTATATATTCACTCAATGCCGATTGTAGGACACCATACTTACGGATGAATTACTCCGACTCACACCGCTGGACGACGCACTGCGCATAAAAAAACGGGCATCTCTGCCCGTTTTTCCGTACTGTCGCCTTGCGATTAGCCTTGGCTTGCAGCCGCAACTTGCGCAGCAACTTCTGCAGCGAAGTCGTCCACTTTTTTCTCAATGCCTTCGCCCACGATGAACATGGTGAAGCCAGCAACGGTGGTGTTTTTCTCTTTCAACATTTGCTCAACGGTTTGTTTGTCGTTTTTCACAAATGATTGATTCAACAAAGACACTTCTTTCAAGTATTTTTGTACCGAACCTTCAACCATTTTCTCAGCGATTTCAGCCGGTTTGCCTTGCTCGATCGCCTTGGCTTTAGCTACTGAGCGTTCAGTTTCGATCAGGTTTGCAGGAACATCAGCCGCTGACAGAGCAACAGGTTTCATCGCAGCAACGTGCATGGCAACGTCTTTGGCCGCAGTTTCGTCACCGGTGTATTCCACCACGACGCCGATTTTTGAGCCGTGCAGGTAGTACGCCAATTGGTTGTCACCAGCGAAACGTTTGAAACGGCGAATGCTCATGTTTTCACCGATTTTACCCACCAGGTCGGTACGGGTTTGTTCAACGGTTTTGCCGTTCATGTCCAACGCACCCAATGCTTCTACGTCAGCAGGATTTTGCTCTGCAACCAATTTTGCCGAACCATTGGCCAAAGCCAAGAAGTCGTCATTTTTCGCCACGAAGTCGGTTTCAGAGTTCACTTCAATCATCGCGCCGGTTGTGCCATTGACATATACCGCCACAACACCTTCCGCCGCAATGCGTGATGCCGCTTTGCCCGCTTTGCTGCCCAATTTCACACGCAGCAATTCTTCGGCTTTGACCATATCGCCACCGGCTTCGGTCAAGGCTTTTTTACATTCCATCATCGGCGCGTC
>CAZCYS010000053.1:0-1203 GCA_964502825.1 uncultured Hydromonas sp.
CGCTGGTGGCGCGTGCTCCTGCTGAGTGCGACGATTCAAGGCATTTTCCTGCTGATCGCATGGTATGCCGTACAAACACGCCAGCACAGTGAGCGCAACACAGCCAACGAGCCGATAGCCACCGTGACGGCGGTGCAGAGTGCGTCCGTTGCGAATGAGGTGACGCCAACCATCTCGCCCGACAATCCGGCCGGTCAAGCAACGTCATCCGAGCAAGAAGCCGCACCTAAACAAATCGCACCCAACAGCACTGCGCCACGCAGCACAACCCAGCACACACTCCCAAGCGACAACTCAGGTGCGCAAGTTGTCCGTCCGCGAGATAGGACGAGCACGCCTCCTCCAGCATCGAGCGCGGCTTCCGCTCCCTCCGAGCCGCTCAACCCCAAGATAAGCAAAAGTACCAGCAGCACCAACAGTACCGAGCAAACCAGCGCCGTTGCTTCCAACAGCGCCGTCAGCAACCCTACGCAAATCAACAACCCTCTGCTGAGCGTCCCCATTGCCGCACAAAACCTGAGCTACCGCGTGCAGTTGAGCGACGGCTCAAACACCATTGAGCTGGCGCCTGCGCGTTTGCTCAGCACGCACTTGGGCGCACAGCGTTATTCGGTTCGCTTATCGAACGGTACCGCTCAGGCAGGTACGGGCAATTTTGGCTGGATGAACACTTTTTTGATGACCGAACACGGCCCAAATCCGCTGGAAATCGGCGGTGGTCTGTATCTGAAAACCGGCGAGTCACCTGTGCGCTTGGCTTTGGGGTTGGGTCTGCACGACGGCGGCCAAACCTGGCACTGGGGCAAAAAGGCCAACAGCAGTACGCGCACGCACGACTACTTTTTGGATCGGGTCAGCCTCATCGTCTATGTGCAAGGCGCGCTGAATCGCAGTCCGATTCGAGGTGCCACACAGTGGATACTGCCATTGGCAAGCGAGCGTGCCGTCCGCGACGTGGCGGTGAGCGCATCGCCCGTCAGCGCACCCGACGCGACCATTCATTGCCAACCCTGCGTACAAGCACAAGTACGCGCTCACTTAGGTGAAATGAACTATTGGTCGGTGTGGTATGACGGTGCACATAACTGGCGTCCTGTGATGATGCGCATGCGTCTGGCGCATCCGCGAGGGCAAACCTTGACCCTTACGCTGCAATAAGAAAAAGAAGAGGAGGAGTGCATCGAAACCCGTGGCGCGTTTGCC
>CAZCYS010000053.1:1303-8640 GCA_964502825.1 uncultured Hydromonas sp.
CGTGCTTCCTCAAGCATAAAGCCGCCATGAAAGGCGGCTCAGATTGCAAACAAACTTGCTGGCGCTCACATTGGTACAAAACCTAAGAAAAATCCCGTCATACCCGCGCAAGCGGATATCCATAGGTTTCAATTAACAACCATTGGTTAAAACGGCGAATGGGATGGCATAAACTCGAAGTAAAAATGGCTTTATAGAAGCTTCAGTGCGGCTTTATCTAAGTTTGCCATGCTTGGCTTATTTGACAATTTTAAGCGGACTGCCTTTTGGCTTATCCGACGCAGTCGACGGCGTCTCTGACGCTGTATCCTCTACCGACAGAACCTCCGACTCCGCATTTTCAGCCGCCTCTGATTCCTCGCCAGGCGCGGATTCCGAGTGCAAATCGAGGTCAAACGCCATGCCTTGGTTGGTTTCTTCGGCAAAAATCGCCATCACGTTACCCACCGGAATGGCGATGTTTTCGACTTTAGTGCCGAACCGCGCCTGAAAGGTGATCCATTCGTCGCCCAGCTCCAATTGATTGGTCGCCTCAGCACTGATGTCCAAGACGATGCGGCCATCGACCACGAAGCCGTGCGGCA
The DNA here is from genome assembly GCA_964502825.1 of uncultured Hydromonas sp. Lineage (GTDB taxonomy): Bacteria > Pseudomonadota > Gammaproteobacteria > Burkholderiales > Burkholderiaceae > CTSOIL-112. The sequence continues at coordinate 1,888 of CAZCYS010000053.1, forward strand.
CTTGCGTGGACGCATCCACATGTACCACGATTTGCGGGCTCAGCCCCGCATCCGAGCACCATTCCCACAGTGCGCGGATGAAATACGGGGTTTGTGACAGATTCGGATTCATAAGCAGACGATGTAATTAACGACGCATCACTTTTTCAGATGGCGTCAATGCTTCAATGTACTTAGGACGCGAGAACAAACGCTCGGCGTATTTGGACAACGGCGCAGCCGCTTTCGGCAAATGAATGCCGTAGTGTTCCAAACGCCACAACAGCGGTGCAATGGCGATGTCAGGCATGGTGAATTCATCCCCGAGCATGTATTTGCTGTTGGCAAATACCGGCGCGAGCTGCGTCAATTGATCGGCAATCTGTTTGCGCGCATGATCGTGTTCGGCGCTTTTGCTTGGCGTTTCCAAGGTCTGCACATGCACGAACAATTCGCGCTCAAACGTGAGCAGCATCAAACGCACGCGCGCGCGCATCACCGGATCAGCCGGCATGAGTTGCGGATGCGGGAAACGCTCGTCGATGTACTCATTGATGATATTAGACTCGTACAAAATCAAATCACGATCGACCAAAATCGGCAGTTGACCGTAGGGATTCATCATCATGATGTCTTCCGGCTTTTGGAACAAATCCACATCACGGATTTCAAAATCCATGCCTTTTTCAAACAGGACAAAGCGACAACGTTGTGAAAACGGGCAGGTTGTACCCGAGTAGAGAACCATCATGGCGTTCTTCCTTTATTAAGCGATTATCAATGAAGCGTTAGGTTTTTTAATTCTGAATAACTCTCGCTATTGTTCATAGCTAAATTTCAAACAGGTGTTAGTGTGACGAATCCAAACAAAAAAGGCAAGCGATGCTTGCCTTTTTGGTAAATATTACTGATTACTTGATGTCTTTCCAGTAATTCTTACTGAGTTTGCGCGCCAAGAATGCAAGCACGAATAACAAGGCCATCATAAAGTAACCGATCATATGACGCGATGAACGATCCGGCTCTGCTGCCCAGTACAAGAAATTGGTGATGTCGCGGGTCATAACCTCATATTCCGCTTCATCTTTCTTGCCCGCAGTGGCTTTGACAAAACCGGTGATTGTCGGGATCATTTTGGTATGATCAGCCGGATCCGGTTTATCTTCATAGGTTGGCACACGAATACCTTGCTCTTCCCACAACGCATGCGGCATACCCACATTCGGGAAGTACAGATTATTCCAGCCGGTCACACGGGTTTCGTCTTTATAAAAACCATTGAGGTAGGAGAAAACATAATCCTCACCTTTGGCACTGGTAATCAAAGACAAATCCGGCGGGGTCACGCCAAACCATTTTTTCGCATCCGCAGCAGTCATACCGATGGTCATCATGTCGCCCGGCTTGGTCGTGGTGGTCAACATATATTGCTTGATGTTGTCCTCAGACAGACCAATCTTGGTTAACTGGTTGTAACGCACCGCAGACAGGCCGTGACATGAGAAGCAATAATCACGATATGCCGCCGCACCACGTTGCAAAGATGCTTTATCCGACAAGTTTACCTTCGCATCTTTCAAGGCAGGTGTGGTTGAATGCCCCGCCCCAAAGAACATCAGGTACAGCGTTGCCGCAGCCATACACGCAGTCAATAAATAGACTAATTTAACAATAAGTGATCTCATTTTCTATCCTCTATCGACTCAGTGGGGTTTGAAATTGACGCGTTCCGGCGGCTGTTTGAACTCACCTACGGACGTCCACCAAGGCATCAGCAAGAAGAAGCCGAAGTACAGCAAAGTACCCAACTGCGCCACTTTTTCACCAATCGTGCTTGGCGCTTGAATCCCCAAGTAGCCCAGAATGATGAAGTTAATCACAAAGCAAATCAACAACCCCATGTGCCAGCTTGGGCGATAACGCATGGATTTCACAGGCGAGCGATCCAGCCAAGGCAGGAAGAACAAGATCACAATCGCGCCACCCATCACCACAACGCCCCAGAAAGCCGCTTCGGTGAAGTACATGAAAACGGATAACAAGACGGAGCCGATCAACAAACCCAATTTGGTTTTTGCCGAGAAATTACCGCGCAGGTACGCCATCAAACCGGCCAACAAAATCAATGCGATGAAGACGTATTTCATTTGGTTGGTCACCGCACGCAACATCGAGTAGAACGGTGTGAAATACCATACAGGTGCAATATGCGCCGGCGTTTGCAACGGGTTGGCTGGCAGATAGTTGTTGTACTCAAGGAAGTAACCACCAAATGTCGGCCAGAAGAACATCACCGCACAAAATAGGATAAAGAACACCGCAATACCGAAGAAATCATGTACGGAATAGTACGGATGGAATGGGATACCATCCAGCGGCTTGCCGTTTGCGTCTTTCAGTTTTTTGATTTCAATGCCGTCCGGATTATTCGAGCCAACTTCGTGCAGGGCAATCACGTGCGCCACAACCAAGCCGATCAACACCAATGGCACGGCAATCACGTGCAAAGAGAAGAAGCGGTTCAAGGTGGCATCACCGACCACGAAATCACCACGGATGAACAAAGACAGATCCGGGCCAATCAGTGGAATCGCTGAGAACAAGTTCACAATCACTTGCGCGCCCCAGAACGACATTTGTCCCCATGGCAACAAATAGCCCATGAAGGCTTCAGCCATCAAGGCCAAGAAAATGGCACAGCCGAAAATCCACACCAATTCGCGCGGTTTACGATAGGAACCGTAGAGCAAGCCACGGAACATATGCAAATAAACCACAATAAAGAAGGCCGAGGCGCCTGTGGAGTGCATAAAGCGCAAGTATTTACCACCGGAGACTTCGCGCATGATGTACTCAACGCTGGCAAACGCGACCGGAACACCCGCCGAGTTTAACGAGGCATCGGGTTTGTAGTTCATCACCAAGAAAATACCCGTGAGGATTTGGATGGCCAGAACGACCATGGATAAAACGCCAAAAATGTACCAGAAGTTGAAGTTCTTCGGCGCATAGTACTCAGACATATGCTCCTTGTACATTTTGGTCAAAGGGAAGCGCTGATCGATCCAACCGATCAAGCCGCCCGTTTCAGTGGTTTGATTGTGATCTGCCATGATTATGCTTCGCCTTTCTCGTCTTTACCAATGATGATTTTGGTATCAGAAACAAACATGTAACGCGGTACATCCAAATTGTTCGGCGCCGGTTTGTTTTTAAACACGCGACCGGCCAAATCGAAGGTGGAGCCGTGGCATGGGCACAAATACCCGCCCGGCCAAGCTTCCGGCAAAGAACCACCGCCGCCTTCTTTAAACTTGCTGTCTGGCGAGCAACCCAAGTGGGTACAGACGCCAACCATCACCATGACGTCTTTATGCTCGGGGCGGCAACGAAATTCGTTGTTGCAGTAGTCCGGCAAGGGCATGCTGTAAGGTTTTTCAGAATTAGGGTCGGCCAATTCGCCGTCATGGGCGTGAAGCTTGGCGGTCATCTCCTCGGTGCGGCGCAATATCCATACCGGCTTACCGCGCCATTCGGCGACTTTTTGCTCGCCCGGCTTCAAATCGCCGATTTCGACTTCAACCGGCCCCCCGCTGGCTTTCGCACGAACCGATGGCGCAAAACTAGCCACCATAGGCGTAACAAAAGCGCATGCCCCTAAAGCACCTACACCGCCCGTTGCTACCAAAAGGTTGCGACGTTCTTTGTCCTGTAGGTCTTTTGGATTTTGATCGCTCATAAACGACCCCCATATCGTAAGATTAACTAAAATAAAACCACTAAACTCGAATTGCTGTGTTTAAATTTTGAGCGTAAGAACACTGCATGCCCATGATTTTTACACAAATAACCCTATTATTGTATCGTAAACTCGCCGACACTCAAAGCCCATTTATGACGAAACTTGCTGAAAATTGTGAATTTCCGAGGCCTGCGCACAACATTATGGAGAAAAAAGATATAATCGCGCCCGTGGTTATTCTGTGAACCTATTCTGTGAACCACAATAAGGTGACAGATGTCGCTATATTTATAAGTCATTTTTTGAGAGGAAGTATTATGTGGAAAGAGTTTAAAGAGTTTGTGATGAAGGGGCCTGTATTGAGCCTGGCGGTCGGCGTGATCATCGGCGCAGCATTTGGCAAAATCGTTGATTCGGCGGTGAAAGATTTGATCATGCCGTTGGTCGGTGCCGTTTTTGGCAAAGTGGACTTCAGCAATTTGTTCGTGGTTTTTGGCGACATTCCTGCCGGTGTGCCTCGTACATACGACGCCTTGACCAAAGCGGGCGTGAATGTGTTTGCCTACGGCAACTTCATTACCGTGTTGATCAATTTCTTGTTGTTGGCATTGGGCGTATTCATCATCGTTAAATTGGCCAACAAAGTAGTGGCGGAAAAAGAGGAAGCCCCTGCAGAACCAAGCGAAGACGTGGTTTTGTTGCGCGAAATCCGTGACAGCCTGAAAAAATAAGCCGCGACGCATTCCTTGCAATCTGTCGTAAAAAAGCCACTGGATCCAACCAGTGGCTTTTTATTGCGTTGACTGAACCATATCCGATGCGCTCATGAGGAAATGCGCACTTTGAGCTTCACTTTTTTTCCGACGCATTGCGCATCATGCGCCACAAATCGCACGCCCGCCACTGCAGCACGAATTTCGCGCAGATAGCGGCTGCCTTCGCCTGCTTGATTGACCAAGCCGACAAAACGTACACCGTCTGACGAGCGCTCCACCCAAACCAAGACATCCAAGCCGGCAACCGTTCCATTCGGTGGCTTCAGCGTTGCCGCGCAATCAACCGCAGCTGCGCCCGTTGCCGAAGCGCTACCCGCCGAGGCACCAGCGGATAAACCACCCGATACACGCCCGCTGGGCGCATCCCTATTTCCATTAATATTTGCGCCAACCTTCTCGCCCGATGCGGTCGCACCAACCTGCCGTTCACCGTTATTTTCCGCAGGTGAATGCGGCTGAACGCCCGAGGACGCGGTATTTGTGAGAGCGTTTGCCTGCTGCGAGGTGTGAATATCCGTATTTTTCGCCATCGTTTGGGATGACGCAGCAGGCGTTGGTTTGGCTGATGAGGTCGTATTAACCGACTCAGCAGCAGGGTTTTTAGCGCCTTCGCCACCCTGTTCGACCGCTGCCGATGAGGTTTCGGCTTGCACCTCAATGCCATTAGTCTGAGGCACGGACGAAGCCGAGCGCCACTGCATCAGACCGGCAAAAATAGCCGCATGCACCGCCAAAACCACAACCATAACCACCAGCCAGCGCAGGGAGCGGCTATGCCTCATGATGATCTCCCGCTTGCGCCGCAAATGCCCGAATCGCCTCGACCTGTGTGTGCAAGAACGCCAACGCCGACGGGTGGTGCAGTACAAAGCCCGTAGATTTGAGCTTCGCATTGCGCAGACGCCGAGACTCACGCATAAAGCTCCAGCGCATGGGCGAGACCTGAGCCTGCATCTGCGCCCGCGAAATTTGTTCCGGCGGCACACGCTGCAACACCTGCGCCAGCGCCGCCATCCATTCGCCCATCAACAGCGGTTCGTCATCACACACATTAAACACTTCAAACGGCAAACACACTTCATTTTGCTCAATTTGATCAAGAAAAAACACACACGCCTGCGCCAAATCATCCGCATGAATGTGATTACTGAAACTATCCTCCTGCGGCAACAACACCGGCGAATCGGCCAATACCGAGGCATACGGCAAACGCTCCAGCGCATAAATCCCCGGCGCACGCAGCACCGTCACCTGCGCACCCGTCGCATACGAAAAATCACGCCATGCATGCTCTGCCGCCACGCGTCCTTGCGCACGAGCCGACTGCGGATTGACCGCGCGCGTCTCATCCACCCAATCCCCGCCACAATCCCCGTATACACCGGTCGTGCTCACATACACCACCCGTTTCGGCGCGACGCCCTGCTGCTGCCAAAAATTTAGCAACGCACGCAAACGCACATCAACAGCGCCCGAATCGGCTCGCAGCAACGGTGGCACGGTATACAGCACCGCATCAAAAGACTGCGCCAAAGCCGATTGCTGCTGCGCAGACAAGGCCCACTCATCCAAGTTCGCCGCCACATGCCTCAGCGACGCAGCCCAATCTCCCGAGTAAGCCGAACGCGACAGCACCGTTACCTCATAGTGAGACAACAGTTCTGGCAACGCCCTCTGCGCCACATCCCCCAAGCCGACAATCAGCAATTTTTCCACAACACCACTTTCAAACAATCCAACAACAATGAACAATGATAAAAACGTATCTTACCGTACTATGCTAAAATACAGGCCTGACTTGAAACAACGCATCGTGTCAATGTTATCCATTATTATCGTTTGACCGACACGACGCGCACACGAACCGGGGGCGACCTGGCTTTCGACGTGGGTTGCAAAGCAGATGCGGGCATGTCGAGGACTGTATACCTCGTAAATCCTACAGAAAACTTTAAACGCAAACAACAAGCGTTTCGCTTTAGCCGCTTAAGGCTAGCCGTTGACCCCGATTGTCTTTGGTTGGGATAATCAACGTCACTTACAAAGAACCGACGCGGTTTGGGTTACTTAAGCCGCGTTTAAATCCAAGGTGACTCGTGTGGTGCGTGCGTGTTCAACGGGTGCAAACCACATTAAATTTAAACCGCTGAACTAAACATGTAGAACGCTCTGTAGAGGGCTTGCGGACGCGGGTTCGATTCCCGCCGCCTCCACCATCGAACCGAACGCCACTCATTTGAGTGGCGTTTTGTTATG
>CAZCYS010000054.1:0-8623 GCA_964502825.1 uncultured Hydromonas sp.
CCGATGGTGAACACATTCGCCCAGAATGTCGTCCAAGCCGTCGGCTCCATCTTCGTACCATCCAACGCCATTGCCGGATCATAGGCATAAATCCCGCGCGCGGCAAAACCAATGGCGATCAGCAAACCACCCGCCACCACAAACGGAAGCATATACGATACGCCCGTCATCAGATGCTTATAAGCACCTTTTAAACCTTCACCAGCCATGTTGCTCTCCTAAAAATAGACGTAAATACGGCCAACCACTTACGACGCCAAGGCCGTAGTAATCAAACCTGCGCCATCTTTAATCGCCGCTTTACTACCGGTTGAGTAGACTTTTTTACCGGCAAAACGGCTCAAATCCACATTGGTGTCCGCCGCGATGATGACCACATCCGCCGCTTCGATGTCGCTCGCGGTCAGTTGGTTTTCCGCACCCACAGACCCTTGAGTTTCCACTTTGATCTTGTGACCGAGTTTTTTCGCACCCGCTTCCAAACCTTCTGCGGCCATGTAGGTATGTGCAATACCGGTTGGACAAGAAGTAATCGCTACGATAGTTGCCATTGTGTTGCTCCTTTCAAAATAAACGTTGTGTCAACGTCGATATAGATAGTCTAAATAAGCTGCTCACCTTCTATGAGTCGCCCATCTATTGTTAATTCATTGAAAATTGAATGTCATAACAGCGGTTGAATCACCACCTGCGCTTGCCACTGCTCCAGCACATCTTTGGGCGGTAAATCACGGACAAAATTGGTAATCGCACTCAATGAAAACGCGGTTCCCAAGCTGGCGCACTCACCCAACGGCAGGTTTTGGCAAAAACCTGCCACCATGCCGGCGACCATCGCATCACCGGCACCGACGGTAGACTTGATATCAACCTGCGGCGGACGCGCGATCAGCGCTTCATTGGCGCGTACAAACATCGCACCATCACCGCCCATCGATACGACAACCAATTGTGTCTGCTCGTTGAGCAAGCTACGCGCGCTCGCCAATACTTGCGCCGTATCGGTCAACGGCTTACCCACCAATTCGCTCAACTCGTCAATATTCGGCTTGATCACATCCGGCCCTGCACTCAGTCCCAAGCGCAAAGCCTCACCGCTGCTGTCCAAAATCACTTTGCAATTTTTGGCTTTCAGGCGTGTCGTCATCTGCGCGTACAAGTCCGTTGGCAAACTATCCTGCAAACGACCGCCCAGAATGAACCACTCGCACTGCTCGGCCATCTCGTCCAGCGTTTTGAGCAGCGCCTGCACATCCTCATCATTCGGTTTCACACCGGCGGCATTGATGTCGCTGGTTTGCTGTTCGGCCACATCGATGATTTTCACATTCACACGGGTTTCGCCTGCGGTACGAATGAAACGATCTTCAATGGCCTTGCGGCTAAAAGTTTGCTCAAACAGCGCTGTATTTTGCTCACCCAAAAAACCGGTCGCCGCCACCGGCAGACCGTAATCGGCCAAGCGCAAAGCGACGTTCACGCCCTTGCCGCCCGCGTCAAAACGCATGTGGTGGCAGCGATTCACTTTCCCCAAGGTAAAGTGATCCAGTGTCACGGTTTGATCGATCGCCGGATTGGTGGTCAGCGTACCGACGCGTCCTTTGCGCTGGCTCTGTGTCATGGATTTGGATTGGTTTAAATGGGTTTGACTCATAATGCTCGTACCTCATCTGCTGTTCGGCAGGCTAAGGCTTTTTGTGCCAAAGCTTGCAAATCACTCAATGCTACGCGACGCAATTGCGCCTTGATGGTCGGAATCGTCGGCACGGTGATACTCAGTTCGGTCACGCCCAAACCGGTCAAAATCTCCGCACCGCGTACATCGCTGGCCGCGCCACCACACACGCCGACCCATTTGCCTTCGGCTTTGGCCGCACGCACGGTCATGTCTATCATGCGCAGCACCGCCGGATTAAGCGCGTCGGCCTGCTTGGCCAACTGCGGATGCACGCGATCCATCGCCAAGGTGTATTGCGTCAAATCGTTCGTGCCGATGGAGAAGAAATCGACTAATTTGGCAAACTGGTCGGCCAACACAGCGGTGGACGGTACTTCGACCATAATGCCCAGCTCAATTTTCGGTGCGTCCAGCTCGGCGCGAATCGCTTCGCATTGAGCCATGACGTGTTCAATCTCAGAAACCGTGCTGATCATCGGGAACATCACACGAATTTGCCCACCCTCTTTGCTGACATCGCGCGCCGCGCGATAAATCGCCCGTAATTGCGGCTCGAATAGATCGGGACGCGCCATGCACAGACGAATACCGCGAATACCGAGGAAAGAATTGTCTTCTTTGGGCAGATTCAAATGCGGTACTTGTTTATCACCGCCAATATCCAGCGTGCGAATGGTCAATGGACGACCTTGTAATGCGCGTGCCATATCGCAATAAACCTGATACTGCTCCTCTTCGCTCGGGGTTTCGCCCGATTCGAGGAATAAAAACTCGGTGCGCATCAAGCCCACGCCTTCGGCACCATATTCCACCGCCTGCTCGGCATCCGTGACTCGATTCACATTGGCAAACACCTCAATGTGCTGACCATCGGTAGTCACCGCCGCCGTCAAGCGCTCGGCAAAGTCGATATTCAATTGACGCTCGACTTCTTCGTGCAAGGCTTGCGCACTGGTGATTTCAGCCTGTGTTGGCTTCAGATACAAAGCACCGTTAAAACCGTCCAAAATACACGGCGTGCGCGGATCGATATCCAAAATCGCATCGCCCGCCGCGACAATCGCCGGAATCCCCATCGCGCGCGCAATGATCGCAGTATGCGAAGTCGGTCCGCCCTTAGCGGTGATAAAACCCAAAATCATATCGGGATCCAGGTTCGCCGTATCGGATGGCGTTAAATCATCGGCCACGAGTACAGACGGCTCTTGCGCAGTCATCACCGGCTCGTTATCCATGTGCAGCAACTGGCGCAAAACCCGCTGCGCCACATCGCTCAGATCTACGGCGCGTGCGGCCAATACCGCATCATCGAGTTTGGTAATCTGTGCAATACGGCTGTCAATCACATGCTGCCACGCCCAGGCGGCACTGTGCTTTTGCTCGATTAAGACTTTGGTGCTATTGAGCAGCTCGTCGTCTTGCAAAAACTCTGCGTGCGCGAGGAAAATCGCCGCTTGTTTCGAACCGAGGCGATTTTTCACCTCTTGATAATTGTTTTGCAAGGCTTGATGGGCATTCACCACCGCCGCATCAAAGGCAATCAATTCGGAAGTCGGATCGGACTGCTCATCCTCGACCACAATTTTTTTCGCGGTGTGCTGAGTGATCGGGCCGTACACTATGCCATCGGAGGCCGCCACGCCACTGGCAAACGCGGTCGTGCTTTCGGCTTTCCACAGCAGACGCTCGCGATCCAACACCACCGCCGGTGCTTCCTCATGCTCGTCACCTTCGCCCAAGCCGCTTTCGATTGCCGCTTTGAGCGCGGCCAATGCCTGCTCCGCATCCGCGCCCTGCGCGGAAACCTTGATCCGAGCGCCGTTGACCACGCCCAGTTGCAATAATTTGACCAAACTTTTCGCGTCGGCCATTTCGTCACCAAAGCGCAAGCGAATATTCGATTGGAATTTTTTGGCTAGGCTGACCAATTCGGTCGCCGGCCGTGCGTGCAAACCGGTCGGATTGAGAATCGTGGTTTCAAACGCAAGCGGATAGTCGGATAGCGAAGCTGCCGGCGCAGGCTCGGGGCGCGCACCGGTCAAGGCTTCAATGATATCTGCCGGATTATGGGTATTGGCCAAACGATGCGCCTCTTCCTCATCGGAAACCACACGCGTGAGTTTGCGCAATATATCTAAATGTTCGTTGGATTTGGCCGCGATACCGACCAGAAGATAAACGGTGTCTTCGTCATTCCACTGGACACCCTCAGGGATTTGCAACACCGAAATGCCGGTGTTTAAAATGAATTCGCGATTCTCCGGCATACCGTGAGGAATCGCAATGCCGTTGCACAGATAGGTATTGGCCACCTGCTCACGCGCAAACATACTCTCGATATACCGCGGATCAATATTGCCCGAATCCACCAACAACTGCGCCACCTGCTCAATTGCATCGTGTTTATTTTGCGCTTTGGCGTTTAAGCGCACCTGATTCAGATTTAATGCCAACATACCCACCTCCAATTGTTTGTGACTGGTATGAATGATCGCTTCTCACTCGATATGGGAAAACTGTAAACGATTACACACTCATTGTCAACACATTTAATAAAAAAACTTCATGCTTTTTACACAAGCATTCAAGCCGAAAGCACATATCGTTTTATTTTGAACCACACGCTTGGATGATATGAATAGAAAATATTGAGGCAAGCCATTATTCATGGCAATTCTTTGCAAACTCAAAAAATAGTGCCCCGACTCAAGAAAATTGATATATTTCAAAATACCGATGGATTCTGTCGCATACGTTCAATCATTCGCTTATAATTATCAGTTAAACGTATATCATTATTCTGCACTTTCTTAAACAACCTTCACCCTAAAACAGAAATCGAATATGGCCAGCATCAAAGACGTCGCTAAAGCCGCCGGAGTATCGACCGCCACCGTATCACGCGTGATCGCCAATAAGGGCTACATCACCGATGAGAAACGCGAGCTGGTTTTGCGCGCCATTGCCGAACTGAACTATCGTCCCAATCTGATCGCGCGCAGCCTGCGCGCGCAGACCAGCACCAAAATCGGGCTGATCGTCTCTGATATTCGCAACCCGTTTTTTACCGCCATCGCTCGTGCGGTAGAGGATGCCGCCTACGAGCGTGGCTACTCGATCATCATTTGCAACACCGACGAGAACCCCGACAAAGAGCACATGTATCTGAACCTGATGCACGACGAAAACGTTGCCGGCATCATTTTCTCCCCCACCCAACAATTCGGCTCTACGCGCAAACCCTACCGTGCGCATATGCCATTCGTCATCATTGACCGACGCGTAGACAACAATCCGAATTACGATACCGTCATGCTCGATAACGTCTCCGCCGCCTACAATCTGACCAAACACATGCTGGAGCAAGGCTGCCAGCGTTTGGTGGGCTTTTTCGGTGACACCAGTACCACCGGCTTTGACCGTCGCGAAGGTTTTGAACAAGCCATCAGAGAAGCAGGTTTGGAGCACTACAGCGCACACTTTATCGCACCACGTATTGAACAAGGCTATCAAAGCACCTTGGAGCTGCTGCACAGCGGCGTCAAGCCAGACGGTATTTTTACCAGCAACAACCTCATCACCGTCGGCGCTTTTCAAGCCCTGCGCTCGCAAAACATCCGTATTCCGCAGGACATCGCATTGGTCGGCTTTGACGAAACCACATGGGGCAACGTCGTCGAACCACCGCTGACCATCATCAGCCAGCCCACTGAAGAAATTGGCCGTTCGGCCATTGACCTGCTGTTTCAGCGCATCGAAAGCCCGACCCGTCCTTATAAAAAACTCATTTTGCAAGGCACGCTGCACATCAAGCAATCCAGCCTCAAGCGCGGTCAATAAACACTTACATCTGCCGCGCACACCCTATAGCATAGACACCACAACAATTCATAGCATATAGGAGGCAAGCATGTACTTTAATCGCCCGTGGTCCGACTGGATCGCCCAATACGAGCAAAGCCATCAACACCCGATGAATCGCCTGACGCACACCTTCGGTATACCGCTGGTTGCGCTGTCTGTCGCTTTGCTCATCCTATCGCTGTTCATACCATCGCTGCTGCGTCTCGGCATAGCACTATTTATCGTCGGCTGGATTTTGCAATTCATCGGCCACGCTTTTGAAGGCAAAAAACCCGAATTTTTCAACGACTGGCGCTTTCTCTTCGTCGGCCTGCGCTGGTGGTTTATGAAAATCAGCGGCAAGGTTTGAAAAATAACTGTTCAATTAAAAAAGCGTTCGATCACTCGAACGCTTTTTTAATAACGCAACACCATTTAATCAGGCTTGACCTGCAACCAAAATGTCACCGGTCCATCATTGACCAACGATACCTGCATATCTGCCGCGAATTCACCGGTTTCAACAAAGCGATGCTCCGAACGTGCTTTCACCACCCAATCCTCATACAAAAACTTCGCCAAATCCGGTGAAGCAGCAGGCGTGAAACTCGCCCGCGTCCCGCTGTTCGTATCCGCTGCCAAGGTGAACTGCGACACAACCAATAAACCACCGTGCGCGCCATTGCCATCAATATTTTGTACCGAGCGATTCATTTTGCCCGCACCATCCGAGAACACCCGATACGCCAAAACCTTTTTCAGCAATTTCGCGCCGATGGCCGGTGTATCGTTTTTCTCCGCGCACAGCAACACCAGCAAACCCTGCTCGATTTGCCCAGTGACGTGATCACCCACCGTGACAGAGGCGCGCTTGACGCGTTGAATCAATGCGATCATGTTTACTCGCTTTCCAAATAGCGCTGATTATCAGCAACGAAATACGTATCCTCCGCCCAGCGCTGCGGGTTGGTTTGAATATATTCCGAAATAGTTAAATAAGATGCTTCCGAACGAATGATGTGCTCATAGTAATTGCGTTGCCAAATCCGCAGTTGAGTATCTTTCTGAACTTCACGAATACACCTGGTCACAGAGGATTTATAACCACGCACCAAGTCTCCGATCGTAGGGGCGCATGGCATGCGCCCTGCCTGAATTTCCACAATACCATGCAGATGATTGGGCATCACCACAAAATCATGCAACACAATATTTTCTCGAATTTGAGCAGTTTTTAGCCATTCATTGTGCGCAACACGCCCACAGTCATTCAATAACAGCTCTCCATCCTTAATGGTTCCAAACAGCGCTTGCCGCTCATACGTACAAATGGTGAGAAAATACAAACCCGTTTGCGAATAATCGTATGCTTTTAATCGAATGGATCGCCGATGGTGAATATCTGTTTCACTAGCCATAACGAGAGAAGAGCGTTATTTAAGAAAGGGCGCATGCCATGCGCCCCTACAAGAAAGACCTCAACCTACGGAAGATTACCCTTGCTCCACCGTCACCTTCGCAAACCGACGTTTGCCTACCTGGATCACGTATTCGCCCGCAGCCAAACGCAGCTGTTTGTCTTTAACCGCTTCGCCATCGATTTTACAGCCGCCTTGGTCAATCGCACGATTGCCTTCGGATGAGCTGGCCACCAGCCCCGCCGCTTTAAGCAGCGCACCCAGCGGCATACCTTCGGCATCCACGCTTACCGTGACGCTTTCAATATCGTCGGGAATTCCACCTTTGGCGCGGTGGTTAAACGCTGCCAATGCATCCTCTGCCGCCTGCTGATCGTGGAAACGCGTAACGATTTCCTGTGCCAGTAAAACCTTAATGTCGCGCGGGTTGCGACCGTTCGCGACCTCTTGTTTGTATTGTGCAATTTGTTCCAATGACACAAACGAAAGCAGGTCGTACCACGTCCACATCATGTCATCGGAAATGCTCATAACTTTGCCAAACATCTCATTCGGCGCCTCGGTGATACCGATGTAGTTATTTTTGGATTTGGACATTTTGTCCACGCCGTCCAAACCGACCAGCAGCGGCATGGTCAAAATACATTGTGCTTCCTGACCGTATTCTTTTTGCAATTCGCGTCCCACCAGCAAATTGAATTTCTGATCGGTGCCGCCCAGCTCGATGTCCGATTGCAGCGCCACCGAGTCATAACCCTGCATCAGCGGGTATAAAAATTCATGCACGGAAATCGGTATGCCGCCTTTGTAACGTTTGGTGAAATCCTCGCGCTCCAGCATCCGTGCGACGGTGTAGCGTGAAGCCAATTGAATCATGCCGCGAGCGCCGAGCGGATCGCACCATTCGGAGTTGTAGCGAATTTCGGTTTTGGCCGGATCGAGAATCAGGCTGGCTTGTTCGTAGTAGGTTTTCGCATTCGCCTCGATTTGCTCACGGGTCAGTGGCGGACGCGTGGCGTTGCGCCCCGATGGATCGCCAATCATGGAGGTAAAATCGCCAATCAGGAAAATCACGGTATGCCCCAAATCCTGCAATTGACGCAGTTTATTCAGCACCACGGTGTGACCGAGGTGAATATCCGGTGCGGTCGGATCCAGACCGAGTTTGACACGCAACGGCACACCCGTGGCCGCGCTGCGGGCGAGTTTTTGCACCCATTCGGACTCCACCAGCAATTCATCGCAGCCGCGTTTGGTCACGGCCAATGCGTGTTTCACCGCATCGGTGATCGGGTATTGGGGCGACGTGTTATCTGTCGCAGAAGACGTTTGCTCAGTCATTTGAAACCTATTCATGATTGATTTGAAAGGCGTTATTGTACCAATTTGCGCCTCGAAATGCCTCGCCAATTGCATCCGACCAGCGGATCGCCAGTTCGATAAATCTCACATAGTCGTATATCATGCACGCAGTGAAAACACCCAAAGTTGGTAACATTGCACACGAGTTCTCAGCAGAATTGTCCCGAAATAAGAGCGACATCACGCGACGTCAATGCTAAAATTGCGCCAACTTTTCAACTTTAAAATAAACACGCCATGAACCAAAACGAACTCAAACAACTCGTCGCACAAAAAGCCATCGAATACGTCCCGCACAACGCCATCATCGGCGTCGGCACCG
>CAZCYS010000055.1:0-8617 GCA_964502825.1 uncultured Hydromonas sp.
TTATTACTCTTACAATTATTTCATTCAATACTGAAATCATACACTAAAAAGAAGCGCACAGTCTATCACTGCGCGCTCCCCAAAGCCTTTATGGGAGTTGCTGTCCCACGACTACAACAATGGCTGACAACAACTTCATTCACTTTTATTTTTTAACATCTTTTACAGCAGACACAGCCAAGCATTCGCTTTCGCCTTTGGCTTTTGCATCAGCACGCGACTGATCCAAGGCCGCTTTGTCCGCAGCAACGGCTTGAGCCAAATATGCTGGCGGTGCGTCTGGGTTTTTCACTTTATCGTTGTCATCACGATTGAGCTGCCATACATACGCGGCCAATACATGGATACGACCTTGACCCAACAAACAATCCCAAGATGGCATCACGTTTTTATCACGACCTTTGCTAATGGTTTCAGTGATGGTTTTCATATCACCACCATACAACCAGATTTTATCGGTCAAATTAGGTGCGCCCGTGTGGTACAAAGCACCGGTTTCGTCAGACAAAGAACCTTTACCCGAAGCGGTGTGACATGCGGCACATAGCGCGAATTTATCTTTACCACGTGCTGCCGCTACTGCATCATGCGGGCTATTAGACAATGACAACACATAGTTCGCCACGTCATTCACACCCTCAGCACCACCCAGCGCATCACCTTGCGGCGTCATGATACCGTGACGACCCGTCGTGATCGTTTGGGTAATCGCCTCAGGGAACCCCCCATACAGCCAGTCGCTGTCGGTTAAGTTAGGATAACCGTTACCACCGCGCGCATCCGAACCGTGACATTGTGCACAGTTATTCAGGAACAAACGCTCACCCACTTTCATCGCTTCTTTGTCATTGGACAAGTCAGCAAAGTTCATGGTTGCAAACTTGTCATACAGCGGTTTTGCAGTTGCTTCGATTTTCGCTTTTTCGATTTCATATTGTTTTTGCTCAGTCCAGCCGCCTTTGTAAGCCGGATCGATCAAGCCCATATTGCCTTTGTAACCACCCAAACCTGGGTACAACCACAGATACGCCGCGCCAAACAGCATGGTGATCACAAACATCCACACCCACCAGCGTGGCAATGGATTGTTATATTCTTGCAGCGTTTCATCCCAAACATGTGGTTGAATATGCTCTTCACCTGGCTTATTAGTACGTGCGCGAAGTTGAGTTACCAGAATAACAATACAATAAACAAACCCAAAAACCGTGATGGCAATAATAAACCACGACCAAAACGGGCTGGTGAAGTCGCTTTCACCGACATTTTTCAACGTTACATCGCCAGCTCCGGTAACACCGATTTTGAGTTGGGACCATAATGATTGATTCATGATTCTTTCCTTTTAAGGTACTACTCTCATGTTGAATACAAACATGGATTACTGCTCTTTTTTATAAATACTTCTCTTCGTCATTTGCGATTGATGTCATCGTTCTCTGTTTCCATATGGTCTTCTTTCTCAATAACGGAACGACCTAGCTCCTCCATCATTTGAGAATTTCGACGACTAAACGCCCAGTAGGTCAGCGCCAAGAAACATACAAAACAAACCACCGTAACCGTAACGCGAGCAAGTGTAATCTTATCCATTTGTACGCAACACCTTATTTGTTAGCCAACGCCAGACCCAAGCTTTGCAGATATGCAATTACAGCTTCCATTTCGGTTTTGCCTTCGACTTCTTTAGGCGCTGCTGCAATTTGCTCTGGAGTGTAAGGGACGCCTACACGACTCAAAGCACGCATATGAGCAGAAATAGTAGTGTGATCTACCTTATTGGCAGCCAACCAAGGATATGCTGGCATATTTGATTGAGGCACCACTGAGCGTGGGTCAGTCAAATGTTTCACATGCCAGTCATCGGTATTACGACCGCCTTCACGTGCCAAGTCAGGACCAGTACGTTTGGAACCCCATTGGAATGGGTGATCGTAAACCGATTCGCCAGCCACAGAGTAGTGACCGTAACGCAAGGTTTCGGCACGGAATGGACGAATCATTTGTGAGTGACAGTTATAGCAACCCTCACGTTGATAAACATCACGCCCCGCCAACTGCAATGCGGTGTATGGTTTAACACCTTCAATCGGTTGTGTCGTTGATTTTTGGAAGAACAGTGGCAAAATCTCCACCAATCCACCAAACACCACCGCCAAGAAAGTAAATACGATCAACCAACCGACTTTACTCTCCATCTTTTCTTGTGAAATAAAACTCATGGTATTTTCTCCAAAGCGTAGGTCAATTAGTGATGTGCATCAACAGGAACAGGGATCGGCGCATTATTCACAGCATGACCTACCGCAATAGTTCTGAATACGTTGTACGCCATAATCACCATACCGGAGAGATACAAGATACCACCCAGCAAGCGGATCACATACAGAGGCCAAGACGCCGCGATGGATTGAATGTGCGTGTACATCAAAGTACCGTCTGGATTCACAGCGCGCCACATCATGCCCTGCATCACACCTGAAATCCACATAGAAGCGATATACAAAACCACGCCAATCGTAGCAATCCAGAAGTGCGTATTAATCAAGCGAGTGCTGTACATAGAAGTACGATTGAACAAACGTGGAATGAGATAGTACAAAGAGCCCATAGACACGAAGCCTACCCAGCCCAAAGCACCGCTGTGTACGTGACCCACGGTCCAGTCGGTGTAGTGAGACAATGCATTCACTTCTTTGATCGCCATCATTGGACCTTCGAAGGTAGACATACCGTAGAAAGACAAAGATACGATCAAGAATTTCAAGATTGGATCATCACGCAATTTTTCCCATGCGCCGGACAAGGTCATGATACCGTTGATCATACCACCCCAGCTTGGTGCCAACAGGATCAATGAGAAAATCATACCCAAAGACTGAGTCCAGTCAGGCAATGCCGTATAGTGCAGATGGTGAGGACCCGCCCACATATAGGTAAAAATCAGAGCCCAGAAGTGAACCACTGACAAGCGGTACGAATAAACTGGGCGTTGTGCTTGTTTCGGTACGAAGTAATACATCATACCCAAGAACGCTGCGGTCAAGAAGAAACCTACCGCATTATGACCATACCACCATTGAATCATCGCATCTTGCGCACCCGAGTAAGCAGAATAAGACTTCCACATACCGGCAGGAATCTCTGCGCTATTGACCAAATGCAACAAAGCAACCGCAATAATATAAGAACCAAAGAACCAGTTAGACACGTAGATGTGTTTCACTTTACGAGTCGCGATGGTGCCGAAAAACACGACAGCATATGCCACCCACGAAACAGTCAACAGAATATCCAAAGGCCATTCCAACTCAGCATATTCTTTAGACGTATTGATGCCCAGCGGATAAGTAATGACCGCACCAACAATCACCAAATTGAACGTCCAGAACACGAAATCCACCAGACGGCCACCAAACAGGCGAACGTGGTTGGTACGCTGAACAGAGTACAAAGAAGTTGCAAACAAAGCTGAACCGCCAAAGGCAAAAATCACAGCATTGGTATGCAAAGGACGCAAACGCCCAAAAGACAACCAAGGTACTCCAAAATTAAGTTCAGGGAAGGCCAATTGCGCGGCCACAATGACCCCGACCAACATCCCTACGATACCGTAAATTACCGCCATTATTGCAAACCAGCGAACAACGCGATAATCATAGGTTGCGGCTTGTGCTGATGACATAGCATGCTCCATTGATAAAAAATACTATTGAACCCATTCGGACTGCAGAAAATCCGTAAAAAACACAAATTTCTACACAGTCCGAAACGCCTCGTTTCCACATTGTAACCTTATTTTTACCAAAAACCCAGTTTTTTGAAATGGTTTTTCGGTTTATTTTTGTAACGAAAACAGGCTTCCAACAAAGAAAAACCACCCGAAATACGGGTGGTTCAATCTAAAACCCTTTATTTACTTAGGGTTTTAGGATTCATAACGACATTTTAGATATTTCATTTTATACTGAAAAAGACGAACCGCAACCACAGGTCGTTGTTGCATTTGGGTTACGGATGACAAACTGAGCGCCATCCAAATCCTCTTTATAGTCGATTTCAGCACCGAGGAGGTATTGATAGCTCATCGAGTCAACCAATAACATCACCCCATCTTTTTCAATTTTCGTGTCATCTTCGTTCACGATTTCATCAAAAGTAAAGCCGTATTGAAAACCTGAGCAGCCACCACCCTGCACGAATACGCGCAGCTTCAGATCTGGGTTGCCCTCTTCGATAATCAATGATTTCACCTTTTCAACCGCGCTGTCGGTAAAGACAAACGGAGTGGCCATCTCTGTAGGCGCATTCATATCCATTCCTTTCAACTTTTAAATAACCGGTTGGCTCTATTATACTCGAACTCAACAAAATGCATCATCAGCCAAAATACTTAGTAAGTGATGACATTGATCCAGCCTAAGTTACGGCATCAACGACACCATACCCAAACCTGCGTTTTCTGCCAAACCAAACATCATATTCATATTCTGCACCGCCTGCCCCGACGCACCTTTCACCAGATTGTCCTGCACCACCAAAATAATGAGCAAATCGCCGTGACGTTGCAGCGCGATGCGCAGCATATTGGAGCCGCGCACCGAGCGCGTTTCAGGATGCGAGCCCCACGGCATCACATCGACAAACGGTTCATCGGCATATTGTTGCTCGAAGAGAACCTGAATCTGCTCATTACTCAAGGCCTTGCCTGCGTCGTTCAAACGCACATATAAGGTCGAATGCATACCACGAATCATCGGAGTCAAATGGGGTGTGAAAATCAAATTGACCGACGCCCGAGCAAACTGATTGAGCTGCGCCACCGTCTCCGGCGTATGACGATGCCCTGCCACACCATAAGCTTTCATAGAATCAGACGATTCAGAGAATAGCGTACCCACCTCCGCTTTGCGACCCGCGCCGGACACACCGGATTTGCAGTCGGCAATAATTTGACTCACGTCCGCCAAGCTATTCTTTAATAGCGGAAACAAACCCAGCTGTATCGTGGTTGGGTAGCATCCCGGGTTGGCCACAATACGCGCTGTTTTCACAGCATCACGATTCAATTCGGTCAAGCCATACACCGCTTCGCTCAAAATATCGGTACAAGTATGCGGAATTTTGTACCACTGCTCGAATACCGCCGCATCCTTAATCCGAAAATCTGCACCTAAATCAATAACACGCACACCTGCGGCCAATAGCGCTGGCGCTTGCGCCATCGCCACGCCATGCGGCGTTGCAAAAAAGACCACATCACAAGTTTCCAATAATCCGCTGTTAGGATCACTGAAACTCAGATCCACCACTCCACGCAAACTCGGAAACATCTGTGCCACCGGCAAACCGGCTTCTGAGCGAGAGGTGATTGCACACAACTCCACATCCGGATGCTGACTCAGGATTCTCAATAACTCCACACCGGTATAACCCGTGCCACCCACAATGCCGACTTTGATTTTTTGCATGATCCCTCTTTCCAATCAAAACAAGATTTGCTTTTGCCTAACCCTTGAAGCATAACAAAAAAAGACCGCCAAATAGCGGTCTTTTTCGTTCCAATATACGTTGGATAATCGTTGTGCAATCCATTTGACTCCAATTGCACAACTGATTTGATTAACGTTTTGAGAACTGTTTGCGACGACGCGCTTTGCGGAAACCAACTTTTTTACGTTCCACTTCACGCGCATCACGAGTCACCAAGCCAGCTTGAGACAAGCTAGATTTCAAGTTTGCATCGTAGTCGATCAATGCACGAGTGATACCGTGACGCACTGCGCCCGCTTGACCAGACTCGCCACCGCCAGACACATTGACCAAGATGTCGAATTTTTCAGTGAACTCAGTCAAAACCAATGGTTGACGAACCACCATCAATGAAGTTTCGCGACCGAAATATTCATTGGCAGGTTTACCGTTCACCACGATGTTGCCAGAGCCAGCTTTCAAGAACACACGAGCCACCGCGCTTTTGCGACGACCTGTGCCATAGTTGTAATTGCCGTTCATATTGATATCCTATCCTTAAATGTCCAACACTTTAGGTTGTTGAGCAGAATGTGGATGCTCAGAACCGGCATACACTTTCATTTTCTTGATCATGGCGTAACCCAAAGGACCTTTAGGCAACATGCCTTTAACCGCTTTTTCCAAAGCACGACCTGGGAAGCGCTCTTGCATTTTGCGGAAATTGGTTTCGTAAATACCGCCCGGATAGCCGGAGTGACGGTAGTATTTTTTGTCTTCGAATTTCGCACCGGTAATGCGCAATTTGTCGGCATTAACGATTACGATAAAATCACCCGTGTCAACGTGCGGCGTAAACTCTGGTTTATGCTTGCCACGCAAACGACGTGCGACTTCACTGGCCACACGACCCAACACTTTATCAGTCGCGTCGATGACATACCAGTCACGTACGACTTCGTGTTGTTTTGCTGAAAAAGTCTTCATTACTATTTCCAATAAATTAAATTAAACAACCATACAGCTCGCTATCATTGCTTATGCCCGCAACCTCTCCCGATGCGCTCTTTTATGGGCTGAGCTTTAAATTATCGATGATTCAAGAATAAAAGTCAATAATTCAGCGCAATTATTGACGTAAACATCTGATTTTCCGCTGCTTTTTATGGCAATTACGACACAAAAAAACATCCAGCTCAATCACGCTGGACGA
Organism: uncultured Hydromonas sp.; assembly: GCA_964502825.1. Taxonomy (GTDB): domain Bacteria; phylum Pseudomonadota; class Gammaproteobacteria; order Burkholderiales; family Burkholderiaceae; genus CTSOIL-112. Next base: position 6,686 of record CAZCYS010000055.1, read on the forward strand.
AAAAAAAAAAACCCAAGCCATAAAGCTTGGGTTATAAATCCACCAAAGAAGGGTGGAGGAGACAACTTGAGACTGCATAACAGTCAACGGTTGCCATTATACGGGATTTTCAATGCCAGACAAGGCGCGGAAAATGTGATTTTTTGTAGCAAATCCTTAAATACAGAATTTTTTTCTATGAGATAGGTATTTTTGTGAAATTATTATAAATACATCAATTTTATAAAAACTTTAACCAAAAAATCTTTTTAAAAATTTATAGAAACAGTTGCACAGATGCAACATTGCTTTCTGTTTAAACAGAAATTTATGGCTTTTCTCACATTCAAATGTTTTTTCCGCATCCGTTATAATGCCTAAATCATGAAATAGGTTGCTTAAGACAAATCAAACCATTATTTAAACGAACAGGATCAGTCAATATGGAATGCACAGTACGCTGGGTCGGCGCCAACGCCGGTATGTCATTTATCGGCGAGTCAGGCAGCGGCCACGCTGTGGTCATGGACGGCGCACCCGAAGCAGGCGGACGCAATCTGGGTCCACGCCCAATGGAGATGTTGTTGATGGGTACTGGCGGCTGCTCCGCATTTGATGTGGTGCTGATTTTACAAAAAGCGCGTCAAAAAGTCTCCGACTGCCAAGTTCAATTACGCGCCACCCGTGCCGAAACCGACCCGAAAGTATTCACAGACATCCATTTCCATTTCGTCGTCAGCGGACAAGGTTTGTCCGAATCGGCAGTCGAACGCGCTGTTAAGTTATCGCACGACAAATATTGCTCGGCGAGCATCATGCTGGGACAAGTGGCGCAAATCACTCACAGCGTTGAAATTATTGATACGGCGCAGCAGACCGCATAAAGCAGCCCTATACGTAAACACTTTATTTTTCTGCCAAATACGTCTGCAATGTCAATTGCATCGCAGAGAATTCATTTGCCTGCCCGTGAAAACATATGATTTTTTGTCGTGAGGTTTGCCCACGAACCACTCTCACCTCTCGTGGCGCGCAAGCAAAAGCGCGGGCTAAGAATTGACATAATGCTTCATTGGCCTTACCGTCAACGGGTGGTGCGGACAATCTGATTTTCACCGCATCACCATATAGACCAGCCCATTGCGTGTGCTTCGCACCTGGTTGAACATGTACGCTTAACCAAACATCGTTGCTTTTAATATGAAGGCAATCCATCGCTTTTAATCCTGACAAAGAATAAAAAACCCCGTCATGGACGGGGTTCTATTTTTACCGCGCCTTAATGATTCAACACATCAAGGACGACGGTACACAGGAAACGGCCATACTTCTGCTGGTTTTGCCGGCGGTGGCTTCACCTCCGGTTCAACTGCAGAGGCGGTCTTCGACTTCTCAGACTCAGCCTCTTTTCCTGCTGTGCTTATTACTTTTTTGCTGCTGTTGCGGCTTTCTTTGCAGCTGGTTTCGCAGGTGCTTTTGCAGCCGGCTTGGCTGCTTTAGCTGCGGGCTTCGCAGCTGCTTTTGGCTTAGCCGCTGCTTTGGCTGGAGCTTTGGCCGCTGGCTTTGCTGCCGCTTTTGCAGGTGCTTTCACCGGCGCTTTAGCCGCTTTGGCTGCGGGTTTCGCTGCTGCTTTTGGCTTAGCTGCTGCTTTCGCTGGAGCTTTGGCCGCTGGCTTTGCTGCCGCTTTTGCAGGTGCTTTCACCGGCGCTTTAGCCGCTTTGGCTGCGGGTTTCGCTGCTGCTTTTGGCTTAGCTGCTGCTTTCGCTGGAGCTTTGGCCGCTGGTTTTGCTGCCGCTTTTGCAGGCGCTTTTACTGCTGCTTTGGCTGCAGGTTTCGCAGCTGCTTTTGGTTTGGCTGCTGCTTTCGCAGGTGCTTTCACCGCTGTTTTAGCTGCAGGTTTTGCTGCCGCTTTTGCAGGCGCTTTTACTGCCGCTTTGGCTGCGGGTTTCGCTG
>CAZCYS010000056.1:0-8432 GCA_964502825.1 uncultured Hydromonas sp.
TTTCGCCATCTGCGCTGTAAATCTGCATAGCCATGCGCGGTTTGTAGTCCTTGAGTGCATCAATTGGCGGTAGCTGGCGCCACGCGATGACTACCGCGATCGTGATGGCGATGGCGGCGCCCACAGCGGCAAAAAGCCCCCAAAGCAACAGCGTTTTGAGGATGTGACTGACGTTCCAACCAGAGTTGGTTGGGTTCGGAGTGGAATTTTCTGTACTCATAAGTGTATTTTTAGAACGGCGCAAGGCCGTATTTCTATGATTCAATAAGGTCGCTTATTGTATACTTTCGCAGTTTGTTTGTGGAGAAAAGCGCCGAATCTTTTGGCTGCGCTGAAAAAGACGCTGCCCATTGTATGAATCGATCGTGGAGTTTTTCTGTAACAATCTGATTAATAAGTGTTTTTAATGGTTTTTAATTGAGCGGCGATATTTTGGGAGCAAGCTTATGATTTGGCAGAAAGTGCAGTCTTGGTTGGGGATACGCCCGCCGATATTGGCACTGACTTTGGTGAATCAGGAAGTGCGTTATGTCGTACGTCAAGGCGCACGGATGCTGACGCAGGGAGCTTGCTCGGTACCGCAGGCGTTTCAAGAGGGGCGTCTGGCGGAGCCTGAGGCCTTGGCTCAGGTCTTGTTGCCGCTGTTGCCGAAGCGCATTGCGCGTTCGGGGCTGGTGGCAGTGTTGCTGCCGACGCAGTGGTTGCAGCTGCATGAGGTCAGTTTGCCGATGGGTTTGGATGCTGAGGAGCTATCGTATCAAATGAGCCGTTATGTCACGCAGACGCTGGGCTTGAGTCAATCCGAGGTGTTTTACGATTGGGCGGTGCAGAGTGTGGGGAGCGAAAAGCGCTTGATGACGGTGCTGTTGGCTGTAGCGCCTCAGGCGGATGTGGCATCGATTCATCGGGTGTTTGTCGATAGCGATTGGCAGTTGAAATGGGTCTGTCCGGAGCCGCAGGTTTGGGGCTTGGCTTACCAAGCGCGAGCGATTGAGAATCGACCGGTTGCGGTATGCCGCATTGAGTCGGAGGGTTTGGCTTTTTGGTTGGTTGAGGCGGATGGGCGCGTGCGTTCTTTCTACCATGTCTTGACCGAGCAGGAGTCCGCGCGGGTTGGTTTTGTGTACCACAGCGGTGATGAGGCTTCGCTGGAATCAGGCGTGCGTTTTCCCTCGCGCTTTGTGGGCGATTTACTGGAGCAGTATGTGGCCACATGGCTGGGGCAGCCTGTTTGGCGTAATTTGAACAGCGTTTATGTCACGGGCAAGGCGGTTAATTGGCCTGAGGCCATTGCTTTATTGCAATCGCGTTTTGGCCTGCCATTTCGTTTGGCTGAGGATAATGTGAGCGCAGGGCATATGTCGTCATTGGCGGTAAAACCGGCCAATGGACTGGCTGCCGTGTGGCTTTTGGCAGGGCAGGTGGACGCATGAGGCTATTAAATTTATGGCCTGACGGGCAAGTAGTTCAGCCGGTACGGCGCTTTGTTTTGGAAATCGTGTTCGCCCTGCTGCTGGTGACGCTGTTGACATTGGCCTCGTGGATGTGGGTCGATGGGCGATTGAATCAAGCGGTAAAGGCGCACCAGACTTTACAAAGTGAATGGGCGCAGCTCAAACAACAGCGTGCCGTGCAAGAGGAGTCGATTGGCCAGATGCCGCGATTTTTACGGCAAATGGTGGCCGGCGAGCTTGATTGGATGGGTGAATTGCCGCAATGGACGCAGGGCGGACGGGTACGTTGGTTGTCTGCAAAAGTGGTGAATAAGCATTTACTATTGGACGGCCTGGCTCAGGATGGTGCGGCCATCGAGGCGGTGGCCGAGCAGATTCGTGCGCGCTATCCGAAGCCGCCATTGAGTATCAGTGAGGTAACAGGGGTTCATGTGGCGGGGCAAACATGGTGGCGTTTTTCTATGCGTATTGAAGGTATTGACCCGATGCACCGTTGGATTTTGGCGACGGAGCCGGTGAAGGTTGAAGAAACTGCGCCCGGCGCGGATCGCGGTATGCGTTCATTCATCAGCCAGATGTGGGGGATGCGATGAGGCAATCTCTGAGGCAGCAATTGCATTGGCGTGATTTGGATGTGGCGCAGATGGCGCATTGGCCGAGTACTGTGCGACGTTGGGTTTTGGCTTTGTTGGGCATAGCGTTATTGGCGTGCTTGATGTTGATGCTGGTGTGGCCGCGTGTGGCGCTGTTGGAAACAGAGTTGATGCTCATTCGATCGACCCAACAGCAGATTCGTCAAGCGCTCGCAGTGCCGCCGGATGTTTTGGAATTGGTGCCTCCTGCGCGCATGATCCGAGCTGATGAGGAAGCGCAGTGGTTGGCGAGTTTGCTCGCATCGACACGCGAGCGCAATCTGAGCGTGGTGTCGCTGAAGTTACAAGAGCCGTCGGAGGCTGAACGCAAAGCGCTGGCAGATGCTATTGACTATGCGGTAAAAGAAAATGCCCGCACATTTCATCGTGAAGCGCTGAAATATTCAACGGATTGGTTGAGTCAAACGGCGGTATTAAACATCTCAGTACAAGGTACTTATGCCGACATATTGGGATTTGCCTCGGATTTGGGGCGTCATAATGAATGGTTGGGCGTCGTATCGTCTGATCTGGAAGCGGTGGGTTCTGATCAGGTGCGTTGGTCGGTGAGTTTTTGGTGTTTCAAAGAGAATGTCAAAAAGGCGGAGCGCAATGGGACGAAATAGCGCAAAGTTCGGAAAGTGCATCTTGCGATGGCAAGGTCAATGGCGCGGTATGTGGATGCCGATTGCTTTGATCTCGGTATCTTTCGGTCTGTTTGCCTGTGATCAAACCCAGTCGGCGAATACGTCGAATCAATTGTCCAAGTCGCAGGTGCTTCGGGGATATGTTGGTAATACCCCCCAAACACCGGAGCAAGCGAAACAATGGTTGAATACCGAGCTGCGTCAGATGCATGGTATTCACGGGCAACCGGAAGTCAGTCGTCTGAACCAGCAGTTGCAGAACCTTGATCGTCGCTTGATCCGCAGTATTGGATTGGACGAACAGATCCCCGAAAACGTATTTACTACCGTGGGCGTTGCTGTTGAGAAAAAAGCCGCGGCGTCGTCGGAGCGGACGCCCAAGGCCCCAATACCGAACCTCAATCGGTATGATCGCTATGACTTGGGTGCAGCCGATTTCGGCGTTTTGAGTCCACCGCTTAAACCAACGGTACAAATCATGCCTGATTTGAGCCAAGCAGAGGCTCAGCAAATTCAATACGTGGGTATGATGGAAACGGGATCGGAGCGGTTCGGGCTGGTGCGAGTGGGCGAGCGTGTATATCGCGTCGTGCCGGATATGCGCATCGGGCGCGGGCAGTGGCGCGTGTTGCAATTCGATGCGGCAAAAATGCAGGTATTAATCAATGGTCAAACGGTTCACTATGAAAAATAAGACGCAACAGCAGGCGATCCATTGGCGACGTCATGCGCAAGATAACTCCAGACAATCTTCGCAATACCCTTTGCAACGTGTGGCTAAACGCACATATCGGGGTATCTATTGGAGCATATTGGCCGTATTTTTACCGGCGCTTGGCGCGCAGGCGCAGGCTGTGGACGGTTTGACGGTGAATGTGTCTACGGGTGTGGCAGCGAGTACCAATACCGCGAAGGCCAATGAAAAACGCATGGATTTTGCCTTTCAGGACATCCCCGTGCGCGCCTTGCTGCAATTGCTTGGTGAAACGGCGGGCGTGAATATTGTGACCGATGAATCGGTCGGCGGCACGATCACATTGAATTTGAAGCAGGCCGGCTGGCAAGAGGCCTTGGACGTGATTGTGCGTGCGAAAAATTTGCGCACGGAGCAACTCGGCGGTGCGATTTATGTGCGTGGCAATGAACTCGTTTCCAATAACTATGCGACTGATGTGCCCAACGATAGGATGCAGAGGCCGCGGTATTCGCAAGAGCAGGTGCTGATCGAAGCGCGGATTGTCGAGGCTGAAGACTCGTTTTCGCGCAAGCTTGGCGTTAAATTGGGCTTTAATGACCTGAGCCGCACGCAATACAAAATAGGTTATGAGCGGGTGCTCGATCCGAATGGCTCGGGTGAATACATTGATGTGCCGGTTCAAATCCCTGCCAATACCAGCAAGGGCGCCGTATTTGGCAGCAATCTGGGCGCAGTCCAGCAACTGAGCGGGCAAACCTCGGGCATTCAAGGGCTGGGCGTAGCGCCGACGACCGGCAGCAGCATGATTAACTTTCCCGCATTGGTCAGTGCCGGTGGCGTTGATCCGGCGAGCTTTGCGGTCAGTCTGTTCAATTCCAGCATGAGCCGTTTCATCAACTTGGAAATCAGCGCGCTGGAAACCGACGGCAAAGGCAAAATGATCTCGAATCCGCGCGTGGTCACCAGCAACAACGTCAAAGCCATCATTGAGCAAGGCACGGAAATTCCGTACCAGCAGGCGACCAGCTCGGGCGCGACCAGCGTGTCGTTTCGCAAAGCGAATCTGAAGCTCGAAGTCACCCCGCAAATTGCATCGAATGGCGAAGTCGTGCTGGACGTGGACGTGACCAAAGACAGCGTGGGTGCGATGACCACGCAGGGCTACGCGATCAACACCAAACACGTCAAAACCCAAGTGACCATTGATAATGGCGGTACACTGGTTATCGGCGGCATTTATCAGGAAGACAACCGCAAAGCGGTGGACAAAGTACCCTTGCTTGGGGACATTCCGCTGCTGGGTAATTTGTTCAAAACCACCACGCGCTCGGTCAATAAAAACGAGCTGCTGATTTTTTTAACGCCGCATCTTTTAGACGCGCGTGGTAATATTTTGCCCTCAAAGTCCGACACCGTAACGATTGACGAATAAAAGTTAACGAACCCCAACGCTGATTAAAACGACCTTCTCAATGACGCCGAAACACTACAAAACCAGCATTGCCATCAGTCCCGCGCAAAAAGTCCTGCTCGGGCAAGCGCCCAATATTTACCTGATCGGTCTGATGGGCGCGGGTAAATCGACGGCGGGCAAAATGTTGGCGCGCACCTTGGGGCGGGATTTTTATGACTCGGATGAAGAAATCGTACACCGCACCGGTGCGAGTATTCCGACGATTTTCGAGATTGAGGGCGAATCGGGCTTTCGCGAACGCGAGCAGCGCATGATCGCCGAATTATGCGCCAAACAACCGGTGGTTTTGGGCACAGGCGGTGGCGCGGTACTGCGCGAGGCGAATCAGCAGGTATTGAAAAGCAGCGGCTGGATTGTGTACCTGTCCACCACGCCTGAGCGCCTGTACAACCGCACGCGCTATGATCGCAACCGTCCGCTGCTGCAAACTGCAGACCCCTTGGCGACCTTGACCGAGCTGTACCAAAAGCGCCACCCGATTTACGAATCCTTGGCCGACATCGTGGTGAAAACCGGCTCCGGACATGTGACCCGCGTGGTCGCCGACATCATTGCGCAACTGATCGCAAAACTGAGCGAGCAGGCCGCGTCCGAAGTGACTACGGATCAATCCTCAATTAACCTGAAATAACGAATCGCTATGAGCACCATTACCGTTGAACTGGGCGAGCGCGCCTACCCGATCATCATCGAATCGAATGCCTTATGCAACGCACAGGCTTTGCAACAGGCGATCAAAGGTAAAACCGTGTTGATTGTGAGCAACACCACGGTTGCGCCGCTGTACGCTGAGCGCATGGCGCAGCTCGTGCGCGATTTGGGTAAAACCGTGTATGTGCACGAATTGCCCGACGGCGAAGCGTATAAAAATCTGGAAACGCTGAACAGCATTTTCGACGCGCTGCTGTCACAGCAGTGCGACCGCAAAACCACGATTATTGCGCTCGGCGGCGGTGTGGTCGGAGATATGGCCGGATTTGCGGCGGCCAGCTATATGCGCGGTGTACCGTTCATTCAAGCGCCGACGACCTTGCTTTCACAAGTGGATTCATCGGTCGGTGGTAAAACCGGCATCAACCACCCGTTAGGCAAAAACATGATCGGCGCGTTTTACCAGCCGCAGTTGGTACTGGCTGATATTGACACGCTCAACACCTTACCCGAGCGCGAATTGTCCGCCGGTTTGGCCGAAATCATCAAACACGGCGCGATTTACGACGCCGAGTATTTCACATGGCTGGAGCAAAACATGGCTGCGTTGCGCGCGCGCGATGCGGCGGCATTAACCCATGCGATTGTGCGCTCGTGCGAAATCAAGGCCGAGGTCGTGGCGCAGGACGAGCGCGAATCGGGCTTGCGCGCGATTTTGAATTTTGGTCATACCTTTGGTCACGCGATTGAGGCGGGTATGGGTTATGGCAACTGGCTGCATGGCGAAGCGGTCGGCGCGGGCATGATTTTGGCGGCGGATTTGTCGCATCGTTTGGGGCAACTGAGCGCCGATGAATTGGCGCGGATTGGCGCTTTGACCGAAGCCGCCGGATTGCCGATACAGCCGCCGCGTTTGGGCGTGGACGCCATGATCGAGATGATGCGTCTGGACAAGAAAAGTTCAGCGGGGCAGATTCAATTCGTCTTGTTGGACGGCATCGGCAAGGCCAAAGTACAAACGGCGGATGAAGCGATCTTGCGCCAGACCTTAGCGGTTTGCGCAGCCTAACTCATCAGAAAATCTCCAATCAAAAAACCTGCGATTTCGGCAACGAGCGCAGGTTTTTTTGATGCTGTTGGAGCGAAGATTGCGCAAAATTTGTGACCAAAAGACCATAAAAATAAAATGGTTTTTTCTTTGGTGGTGTATTGCGTTGTGCCGTTGCAACAGTTTGAAAGCTCATGTTTTATAAGCTTTTCAATAAAGCCACTAATTTTTAGCCCACACAAACCCAAACCAAAAACCCTAAAAAATATTCGGAATGAGAATTGTTTTTATCGGTCTTTCTCAGGTGGCGTGAGAATATGACATGACCGAGTGGTTTTTGATTTACCCACCCGAATCGCGCTTCTACAATAAGCCCACAATTTTGCTTTTGAAACACTCATTTTCTTCAAAAAGGATGCTTATGTTGCGCGCGACACCCCGCGGGGCTAAAACCGTATTTTTGCTCAAACCGATGACCGCTATTTTGCTGAGCGTGTTCGCTTTAACCGCTTATGCCCAAGAGGGCGCGAGCCAAACTTCGGTTGGCGAAGCGGTGTTGGACGATGTTGTGGTGACTTCCACGCCGACGCTCAAACCGAATGTGGCGAAAATCAACCCGAAAGCACCGATCCAGCCGATTCCCGCGCCCGATGGTGCGTTTTTGCTCAAAACCGTACCGAATATGACGGTGATTCGCAAAGGCGGGATTGACGGCGATCCGCTGTTCCGTGGCTTGGGTGGCTCGCGTTTGGCGATTACGGCGGATGATCATCACCTATTTGGCGGCTGTGGCGGGCGTATGGATCCGCCGACAGCGTATATTTATCCTGAAAATTATGATGAAGTAATTATCACCAAAGGCCCGCAGTCGGTGACGCAAGGCCCGGGTTTGGTCGCAGGCTCGGTGCAGTTTGTGCGCCAGACGCCGCGCTTTGACCAAGCTACGTTAAAGTTCGATGGCAGTTTGACGGCGGGTAGCGCGGAGCGCTTTGATGCTTATGCGGGTTTGACCGCGGGCTGGAAATACGGCTACGTGCGTCTGAATTGGGTGGATAACCGCGCGGAAAATTACAGCGATGGTAATGGCAAGGAAATTCACTCGGCCTATAAACGCAACAGCCAAAATCTACAAGTCGGCATCACGCCGGATGAGAAAACCACCATCGAGGCAAGCTATGATCGCAGTCGCGGACACGCGGCCTACGCCGACCGCGCGATGGACGGGATTCAATTTGACCGCGATGCGTGGAATATCAGCGTTGCACGCCGCGATTTGACGCCGTGGTTGAGCGAGTTGAAAGCGCAATACGGCCACAGCTATGTGGATCATGTGATGGACAATTACAGCTTGCGCCCCAATGCCGGCATGAAAATGGAGAACAACCCTGACCGCACCACCGATACCGCTCGTTTACAAGCCGATTTAGGCTTTGAAAAGGTGCAGGCCAAAGTGGGCTTGGATTGGATGGATGATCAGCACACGCTGCGCAATGGCAACAGCATGAAAAGCTACACCCTGAATCCGCGCCAGAACGATCAACAGTTCCGCAATCTGGGGGTTTATGCCGAAGGCACTTGGCTGATGGATGAGAAAAACCGATTGGTTGCGGGCTATCGTCACGACAGAACCCAAGCGCAGTATCAAGAAAAATACGCCAACTACGCTGCGGTTCAAGGCACGCCGTGGGAAGATCAAACCTACCGACTCCATTCAGGCTTTGTGCGTTTTGAGCGTCGCGATGGTGCGTGGACATCCTACGCCGGCGTGGGTGTAGGCGAGCGCGCGCCGGATTTTTGGGAGCGCAACCGCAGTTTTAAACTCAACAAAG
>CAZCYS010000057.1:0-8395 GCA_964502825.1 uncultured Hydromonas sp.
CGCCTGCGCGTAGCTCGTCCAAGGATTTACCGGACAAACGACCGTAGTTTTTAAACCCGCGTACGACGTAGTTCACGTCGCCGCTGTCGGCTTGATACGCCAGACCATTTTTCTCGAGTGTGCTGATCATATCGAGCATCTGCGGCACATATTCGGTCGCGCGCGGCTCATGGTCGGGCTTTTGAATGCCCAGCGCGGTGAAATCTTCGTTCATCGCGGTGATGAAACGATCGGTCAGCGCGCGAATCGACTCGCCGTTTTCCAAGGCACGCTTGATGATTTTGTCGTCAATGTCGGTGATATTACGCACATAAGTCACGTCGTAGCCCGATGCGCGCAACCAGCGTTGCACCATATCAAACACCACCACCATGCGCCCGTGCCCCAAATGACAGTAGTCGTACACCGTCATCCCGCAGACATACATGCGTACGTGTTTGGGGTCGATGGGTTTGAATGCTTCTTTTTGGCGCGAATAGGTATTGTAGATATGTAGCATGATGATGGATGATCTCTGATGAGAAAGAACGGCTGCCCGTCCAAGTTTGAACAATTTGCCCGTCAGTATACTATAATTACGGTTCTTTTTTTAACCCCACACATTGAGGACACCATGTCAAAAGTACGTCTGACCACCAATCTTGGCGCAATCGTGATTGAATTGAACGCTGAAAAAGCGCCTAAAACCGTTGCCAATTTCATCGAGTATGTGAAAGCCGGCCACTACGACGGTACGATTTTCCACCGCGTGATCAAAAAATTCATGATCCAAGGCGGCGGCCACACGGCAGACATGAAGGAAAAAGGCAAAACCCAAGCGCCGATCACCAACGAAGCGGACAACGGCCTGAAAAATGAAAAATACAGCATCGCCATGGCGCGCACCTCTGATCCGCACTCTGCGACCGCACAGTTTTTCATCAACACCAACGACAACGAATTTTTGAACTTCAGCTCGCCAACGCCAAGCGGCTGGGGCTATGCCGTATTTGGCAAAGTGGTAGAAGGCTCTGATGTGGTTGACGCGATTGAACAATCCAAAACCTCGCGTTCAGGCTTTCACCAAGACGTTCCGGTAGAAACCGTGACCATCGAAAAAGCCGAAATCGTCGAATAATCATCATGACGCGCGCATCGGTCTACGAATTGACATTATCCAACAGCCAACGCGGCTGGTGCGCGATTTCCGATTTGCATTTATCGGAACACATGCCCGAAACCATGGCAAAGTTTGAATGGTTTTGCGCACACATCGCGCCGCAATATGACGCGCTATTCATCCTCGGCGATCTGTTTGAGTACTGGGTAGGCGACGATGCGGCGGATTTCAACCCCACCGCATTGCGTGTGATTGAGGCGATTCATACTTTGAAATCACGCGGCACGCAGAGCTATTTCATGCGCGGCAATCGCGACATCGCTATGGAGCGAGCCTACTGCGAACGCGCCGATATGATTCTATTGCCCGATCCCTGCGTTTTGACGGATGGCGAACAACGCATCATCCTCTCACACGGCGATTTGCTGTGTACGGATGACCACGAATATCAACGGCAACGGCGTTTTTACACCCATCCTTGGGTGAAAAAAATTATCTTGAAAGCCCCGCTGTCATGGCGGGTCAAACTGGTGCAGTACCTGCGTGAAAAATCGCGCCGTCGTTGGCTCAACACGCCCGAACATTTACGCAAACAACGCACGATCGAGCAAAACGTCACCGAATCAGCGGTACAACAATGGCGCGAGCAATACAACGCCACCACCCTCCTGCACGGTCACACACATCGTCCGGGCGAGCATGCTGATGGCGGTTTTACCCGCTGGGTGCTGCCCGATTGGGATTTGGATAATTCGCCCCATCGTTGGGGCTATATGAGTGCGCGCCATCAGCAATTTGAGCTGATAACACACATCCATTCAGACTAAACCTCATTCGGCGAACACGCCATCCACATAAAACCAGCGTCCCATCTCATGCACAAACCGACTGGTTTCATGCAGCCGCTGTGCGCCCTGCCCACCGACTTTATATTTGGCGACAAATTCGACCCATGCCCCATTCGGCAAATCACCATCAATCGCACGAACCACAGTCAAGCCCAGCCATTTTGTCGCACTGTCCTCGCTCAAATCCAAATCCTGTGGCCGTGTGCTCGCATGCCAAGTGCTCAACACATAATCACTCAAACGCAGCACATAGGCGCTATAACGCGAACGCATCAAGGCTTCGGCCGTAGCTGCGTTGACCAAGCCTTGATGCAATGGCTCGCAGCATTGCGCATAGCTCCGGTTGGAACCGCAGGGACAGCTATTTTGCAGCGATTGAGGAGCGCGTTTGGATTTCATCGTAACCACCATCACAGATACACGAATAGACAGATAAAAAATGGGTGAGATTACCGCTCACCCACTGATGTTCATTATTTGACAAGCCACTTACTCAAATCGCCCACGCAGTAAATACTCCATGATTGCTTTTTGTACGTGCATGCGGTTTTCCGCCTCTTGCCACACCACGCTTTGTGGGCCGTCAATCACTTCGGCATCCACCTCTTCGCCGCGGTGCGCAGGCAAACAGTGCATGAATACCGCCTCAGGCGCGGCAGCCGCCATCATCTCGGCAGTAATTTTATAGCCTTCAAACGCCTTTTGTCGCGCTTCGTTTTCCGCCTCATAGCCCATGCTCGTCCACACATCGGTGGTCACGAGATGCGCGCCAGTACAGGCCTGCATCGGTGTGTCGCATACGGTGAAAAACGCCTTGTCTTGTTCGGTAATCATCTTAGGATCGAGCGCATACGCCGCCGGAATCGCCACGTTGAGATGAAAGCCCAATACGCGTGCGGCCTGGATCCAAGTGTAGCTCATGTTATTGGCATCGCCGACCCACGCGACGGTTTTGCCCGTAATGTCGCCGCGCTCCTCGATATAAGTGTAGATGTCGGCAGACACTTGGCACGGATGATATTCGTTGGTCAAACCATTGATTACCGGCACGCGCGAGTGCGCGGCAAAGCGCTCAACAATCTCCTGTCCAAAGGTACGAATCATCACAATGTCGGTCATGCGTGAGACCACTTGCGCCGAATCCTCGATCGGCTCACCGCGTCCGAGCTGGGTGTCGCGGGTGTTGAGAAAAATCGCATGACCGCCCAATTGATGCATCCCTGCCTCGAATGACAAACGTGTGCGCGTGGAACTTTTCTCAAAAATCATCGCCATCGTGCGGTCGTGCAGCGGATGCCAAGTTTCATAGTTTTTAAAGCGGCGTTTGAGTTCTTTGGTACGCGCAAAAATGTATTCGTGCTCCTCTTTGCTAAAATCCTGAAACTGTAAATAATGCTTCACATTTTTTGCGACTTCATCGGCTTTCATTTATCTGGCTCCTTCAAAATAGGGCTTAAATTTATTCAATTACTTCAATGTTTTAGTTACGACAAAAATTCTTTAATCACGGCCGCCAAGCGGCTGACCAATTCGGCGCTCTCGGCGTCGTTGATGACCAACGGCGGCAACAGTCGCACCACGGTGTCATGGGTGACGTTGATCAATAAGCCCGCATCCAGCGCACGTTTGACCAACTCGGCGCACGGACGATCGAGTTCAATCCCGATCATCAAGCCCACACCGCGAAACGATTTGACCGTACCCGCCGCGACTTGCGCACTGAGCGCCTGTGCCAAACCCTCACGGATTGCTTGGCCTTGTTGGCGCGCATTGTCCAGCAAACCATCGGTTTCGATCACGTCCAACGTAGTCAATCCGGCGCACATCGCCAGCGGATTTCCGCCAAATGTCGTGCCGTGCGCACCGACATGAAACACGCCCGTCGCCCGACCAGCGGTCAACAATGCGCCAACCGGCACGCCCGAGCCTAAACCTTTTGCCAGCGTCATCACATCCGGCTTCACACCCTCGATTTGGTGGGCAAACCATTGGCCGGTGCGGCCGACGCCGGTTTGCACTTCGTCCAGCATCAACAGCCATTGATTCTCATCGCAAATCGCGCGAATCTCGGTCAATGCACCTTGCGACAACGCCGACAAACCGCCCTCACCTTGAATCACCTCCAGCATGACCGCTACCACGTCGTTGTCACCTTGCAGCGCACGAATCGCCGCCACATCGTTGAACGGCACGCGCACAAAGCCCGTCACCAGCGGCTCGAAGCCTTTTTGCACCTTCACATTGCCCGTCGCAGTCAGGGTCGCCAGCGTGCGTCCGTGAAACGCTTCGCTCATGACGATGATTTTGGCATTCGCTTTGCCCTGCTGCTGACCATACAGCCGCGCCAGTTTGATCGCACCTTCATTGGCCTCAGCGCCGCTGTTGGCGAAAAACACATGATCCATGCCGCTCAATTGAGCCAGACGATTCGCCAGCGCGTCTTGCTCCGGCACTTGATATAAATTGGATACATGAATCAACTGCGTGACTTGTTTTTGCAAAGCCGCCACCAGTTTCGGGTGATTGTGTCCCAAACCATTCACGGCAATGCCGGCCAGCGCGTCCAAATAGCGTCGCCCCTGCGTATCGGTGAGCCAAACGCCTTCGCCGTGCGTAAACGCGACCGGCAGACGGTTAAATACAGGCATGAGGTGGGTAGCAGCGGCATCAGACATAGTTATTCCACGAGTTTGAATAATAAAAAAAGAAAATGGACGGCTGCTCTGACGAACATCCGCCCATCTAAAGTATCGCCTATGACAGCGGACCATCATAGTGCACCATCACAGCGTTCAATCATAGGGAAAAACCCGCGCAAACGCAAGTATTTAGCGCGCTCAAAGCGCATCGAACGAGAGTTTGAGGCGCGCTGACGACAGATGACGTGCTCCTGACCCATGATAAAAAACCGCTTCGAATCATCCGAAGCGGTTGCCAGAGAATGAGAGAAACACCTGCCGCTCCCATTCATGCCATAGGCTCATTGAAACCCAAGCTGGGGTTCACGGCATGATGGCAGCATCACACATGCGCGGTGATGCGCACATCAATATTGCCGCGCGTCGCATTGGAATACGGGCACACTTGATGCGCCTGATCCACCAACTGCTGCGCCAAGGATTGCTCCATCCCTTCCAAATACACGTCCAAAGCGGCATTGATACCATAACCCGCGCCGACTTTGCCCAGACCAACTTCGCTCTCGATGCGCAAGCTCTCCGGCAATTTTTGTTTGGCTTGCGCTGCAACCACTTTCAACGCGCCGATAAAGCACGCGGCATAGCCCGCTGCGAATAGTTCCTCGGGATTGGTACCGCCTCCCGCTCCCCCCATAGCCTGCGGACGCGCCAATTTCAATTCCAATTGACCGTCTTCGGTACGCGCGACGCCATCACGGCCACCGCTCACCACTGCTTTTGCTGTATAAATTGCTTCCATATCAAACTCCTTTTCTGTTGTTGCTATACATGGAATTATCGTTGAGCAAGCTTACGATAATTGTTTTTCAAACGCATTTGCCTTCAGCCACGACTCATGCGTTTGCAATTGTTGCGCATACTGAGCCAAGTTCGGATAGTGGTGCAAACTATCCGACATGACCAATACATCAATGATAAACGACATCATGATGTCTGCGCCGGTTAAGCGGTCACCGACCAAATAGCGCTTGTCCGCCAAAGACTGATCGAGATACGTCAGCACCTGAGCGCACTCGCCTTGCGCATAGTCCAGCAGATGATTCGTCTGGCAACCATCACGCAATATGAACATGCGCAGCAAAAGCGGCAACATAGCCGAGCTTTCCGCAAAATGTATCCATTGCAAATACGCCGCATAATCCGCCGTTCCACGCGCGGGCGCCAAGCGATCCGCAGCAAAACGATCAATCAGATATTCGGTAATCGCGCCGGATTCGGCCAATACGAAACCATCCAATTCAATCAGTGGCGACTTGCCCAAAGGATGTACCTGTTTGAGCTCCGCCGGTGCCAAGGAAGTTTTGGCATCGCGCTGATACACCACCGTTTCATATGGCTGACCGATTTCCTCCAGCAACCATAAAATTCGCTTGGCGCGTGAACGGTTCAAATAATGCAGTTTAATCATATCCATTTCCTATTATGTGGCGCTTGACTGAGCCAATGTCGGATAATCGGTATAGCCTTTCGCCCCGCCGCCATAACTGGTCGCCTGATCCATCTGATTGAGCGGCGCATCCTGCGCAATGCGCTCCACCAAATCGGGATTGGCAATAAACGCTCGACCAAATGCAACGGCGTCAATCAAGCCCGCACCGATCAAATCTTCGGCCTTCTTCGCATCGTATGCACCCGCACCAATGATTTTACCTGAGTAGTTTACTCGGATATTTTGGCGAAATTGAGTGGAAAGCGGTTCGCCGCCCGCCCAATCCGGTTCGGAAATGTGCAAAAACGCCAAGCCGCGCTGATTCAACTCACCAATCAAATACAGCTGGTCGTCCTCGTTGTTGCCCATGTGCACGCTGTTAAACGAGCCCAACGGCGATATGCGAATGCCCACGTGGTCTTTGTCCCAAGCAGCGATACACGCATCCACCACCTCGAGCATCAAGCGTGCGCGATTCTCGCGGCTACCACCGTACTCATCAGTACGCTGATTGGTGTGCTCAGCCCAAAACTGACTGAGCAAATAGCCGTGCGCACCATGAATTTCAATAAAATCAAAACCGGCTTCGCGCGCACGCACCGTTGTCGCCGCAAAATCCGCCACCACCTGTTTGATTTCATCCAAGCTCGCGGCGCGCGTCGGTGTCGTTTCCGCACGCATCGGCAAACCGTTTTCATCGCGTAAAGAAGTTTTTCCACCCAAAGCCACGACCGAAGCAGAAATCGGCGCTTGACCATCTGGTTGCAGGCTCGCGTGCGACACCAAACCGGTGTGCCACAATTGCACCGCAATTTTGCCGCCCTGATCATGCACCGCCTGCGTGATCTCCTGCCACGCAGCAACTTGCTCGGCCGTGTGCAAGCCCGGCGCACCGGCGTAGCCTTTGGCCTGCGCCGACACCTGCGTCGCCTCGGTCACGATCAAACCAGCCGATGCCCGCTGCGCATAATAGGTTTTTGCCAATGGCGACGGAATATCGCCCGGCTCAGTCGAGCGCAAGCGCGTCAATGGCGCCATCACAATGCGATTATTCAACTCGCTTTTCCCCAAAGTCAGGGATTCAAACAAAACCTCATGAGCCATATATTTCCTTTCAAATTAGACCAGTCGTCTATAAATAACTGCTAAAAAAGACAAGCGCCTAACGCGATAACTGCAGGGTGATTAACTGCACTCACGTTCAAACACTTGCCACTTCTTGAACCACTCAAAAACCACTCAAAACTCAGTGCGAGCCACATCCGCTTGCGCTTGTTTACTTGCCACTTACCCACTTGGCAACATCATAACTCACATCGCCAAAATCTGCTCGGTGTGGCGCATGGCTGCGGACAGCGGCACGCCGTCCTTCGTCAACTTATTGGCCAGACTCGCGCCCAGCCAGAGGTGATACAAATTCTGCGCATCCAATTCAGGGAATAAGCGCGCCGGCAAAGAACCGTCCGTCATCCCCTCACGCATACACTGCGCGATCAAGGCAATCACGCGGCGATAACCATCGAGCAAAGCCGTGCGCATGGATTCGGACAAATCCGCGACCTCTGCGCTCAGTTTGACCACCAGACATTTTTGCTCGCCGGAGACGTCCATTTTTTGCGTATCGGCCAAATACTGCCAATACGCCATCAAACGCTCGCGCGCCGAACGCCCGCTGGTGCCGAGCAATTCGCTCAAGCGCGATACATAATCATCGAAATAGCGCTCAATCACCGCATGGCCAAATTGCTCTTTCGACGAAAAATAATGGTAAAACGAACCCTTGGGCACACCCGCCTGCTGCAAAATCTCAGCCAAGCCCACGCCGACAAAGCCCTTCTGGGCAATCAAGCGATGGCCAACGGTCAAAATATGTTCACGGGTGTCGTTCTGTACTGTTTTCATGTCCACATTCTAAAATAGACCAGTCGTCTTGTCAAATACTAAAAAACCGCCCAACAAATAGATACCTCCTGAACGGCAATTTGGCTCGCACTCAACACAATCAATCTGTATGTGTCCCGATGATCTGCTGAACCAGCGCCCAATCACCCACAATATCCTCAGAGCCTTTGAAACGAGATACCTCCATGTGCCCGTCCTCAAATACATCAATTTCCACGCGCTCACCCACCAACGTGAGCGTCACCAAGATCGTATCATCACGATAACGTCCCAAAGTAAAATGAATGCGCGCCTGCTCTAAACGATTAAGCAATTGATACAAAGAATGAGACATAACAAAACACCCTTGAGTTATGGATTATTTCACCACATACAACCCAATCGCCAGCGCATGGCACACCGCCGCGCCGAGCACAAA
>CAZCYS010000058.1:0-8156 GCA_964502825.1 uncultured Hydromonas sp.
AATGCGAATTTTTTGCAATTCCGACGCATTCATTGTCCTATCATGCGCTTTTTTTTGTCCATCTTTATTGCACCTTACTTCTTTTTTGTCTCAACTTTTTAACGTGTTGTTGTACATACGCAACATTAATATTTATTGTTTGCAGAAGAGGAAAGAGAACTCAAATGAAAACTACGTTATATTATGGATTACCCAGCTAACCAACGCGTTAACTCTGCCGGACTCTGAATACATGCATCCGCTCGCCAATCAGGGATGGTAAGCGCATCGGCATACCCATAACCCGCCGCGATTGCGATCGCGTAGTTAGCAGCACGAGCGGCTTGAATATCGCGCTGATCATCTCCCACATACACAAGCTCTTCCGGCGCACATTTAATCTGCTGCGCCGCATAGAGCAGCGGTTCAGGATGCGGCTTGGAGTGCGGCGTTGTGTCTCCGCACACAATGACATGCGCCCGCTTATCCAAACCAAGCGCCTGAACAACCGGCGAGGTGAACCGCTGATATTTATTGGTAATAATGCCCCAGACCATCTGCTTTTGATCTAAAAGATCAAGCAGCTCAGCAACACCATCAAACAGCTGTGTCGTGTCGGTGGCATGTTGTTCGTAATACTCCAGAAACTCGTCACGCATGGCCACATAATCCGGATGCGACTCATTCATGCCGAAGCCCGCCCAAAGCAACCCCCTCGCTCCGTGCGAAGCGAATGGGCGTAGCTGCGTCAAAGGAAGAACAGCCAACCCACGCCGAATCCTCATGGCATTAAGCGCGCCACCCAAATCGGGCGCGGAATCAATCAGCGTGCCATCCAAGTCAAACAAGATGCCTGTAATGCTTTTCTTATATACAATCATAGACCCACCAAGCAGCCCCTCATCGGACAACGTCGCGTCGTCACGTTTAAACATCAACGCTAAGAAACCATCAAGCCAATCGACACTCTAAAAAGAGACTGGCAAAAACCAACAAGTAACCGCTGCGCCACCGAGACGACACCAGTCCCAGCTTACTATGTACCAATGAATAAATTTTTATTATTTCGGTTTGCGGCAGGCCATCATGTAATTCACACTGGTGTCTTTGGTTGGTACAAATGGATATTCTTTGGATTTCCAAGGTTGATAACCCACCCCAGCCAATGCAACCACTTCCAAACCCGACTGGCGCGCCATCGCCGATAATTCACTTGGCTTGATGAAGGTGTCATATTGATGTGTGCCTTTGGGAATCCATTTGAGCAGGTATTCGGCGGCGGCGATGGTTAACGCCCACGCTTTGGGATTGCGGTTGATGGTGGAGTAAAAAACCATACCACCGGGCGCCAAGAGTTGTGCGCTCGCGTGAATTACCGAAGCCGGATCAGGCACATGCTCCAACAACTCCATACAGGTAATGACATCGTAGGATTCCGGATGTGCTTCTGCCCAAGCCTCCGCCGTAACCGCTTGATAATCAATTTCAAGTTGACTGATTTTCGCGTGCTCACGCGCAATATCAATCGAATCCTCCGCCATATCCAAAGCGGTGACCAGCGCACCTTCTCGTGCGAGCGCCTCACTCAAAATTCCACCGCCGCAACCGATATCCAAGGTTTTTACGCCTGCCAGCTGGGCGTGCTGCGCAATCCATTGCACCCGCGTCGGGTTGATCTGGTGTAGGGTTTTGAGCGGCCCTTGCTCATTCCACCACTCGGATGCATGTTGAGAAAATTTTTCAATTTCGGCGGCGTTCACATTATGTGTATTCACAGAATATCTCTTATATCAGATGTCAATTTTACTTACGAAGTCATTCGTCATCCATCATGCACGATCTAAGCCTTCGTTCCAAGTTGGTCTTTTAGCATTTTATGCCAAAGCCTCATTCGTCGCCACCTGTTCTACGCGTTATTCCTCTTGGTTTAACAAACAACTGCGCGCAAGCAATAAAAAAGCCTCGCATCAGCGAGGCTTTTTTCCATCAAGAAAAATTATTTCTTAACGTTTACGCCAACAGCGTTCAAAGTATCACGCCATTTGCCAACTTGGTTCGCAGGAACGATAACGCCTTCGATATCCACAGTCACGCGGCGGTTAGGTTGCTCACATGCTTGACGAGCAGCTTTAGTGCCTTTACAAGTTTTTGGATCAACGATCAATTCACGTTCGCCCATACCTTTGGTAACGATCTTGTCAGCAGCAACGCCTTGACCAACCAAGTATGCTTTAACTGCTTCGGCACGACGCAATGACAAACGGTCATTGTATGCGTCAGTACCCCATGAGTCGGTGTGACCCACAACGATCGCATCTTTGTATGCAACTGAGTTCAAAGCAGCAGCCAAGCGAGACAACATAGCTTGACCTTCTGGACGCAGGGTTGCTTGGTCGAAACCGAACAAGGTTTGCGCGTCAAAGTTCAAACGAGATTTGTCGATGGTTACGTTTTTCTCAGGCATTGCATCGCAACCTGGGATTGGGTTGCCATCTGGGTAGTAGCCTGTTTGCCAGCACAATTTGTCTGTGCCGTTGGTCGCGCCGTAATCGCCGCTCAACCAAATTTGGCCGTCAGAATTTTGTACGTTACGGCTGTTTACTGGATCTGCTTTTGGAGCAAAAGTAGTGCTTGGGTTAGTTTGACATGCCGCCAAGGCCAATGTTGCGACCAAAGAAGCAACTTTTACGAAGTTTTTCATGTTTCTCCTCTTTTTGGAAAGTGCGCAGTCAGCCTGCGAGAACGTTCACCACGAGTTTAATGAAGTGTTAAACCCTTTATTAAACAGTGCCATATTATAGCTCTTGATTGTGTACTGTGCAACACACTTGCTTACACAATCAATGCATCATCAAC
The DNA here is from genome assembly GCA_964502825.1 of uncultured Hydromonas sp. Taxonomy (GTDB): domain Bacteria; phylum Pseudomonadota; class Gammaproteobacteria; order Burkholderiales; family Burkholderiaceae; genus CTSOIL-112. The sequence goes on from CAZCYS010000058.1 coordinate 2,836, forward strand.
ACCGCACGAATTCATTGTGCCACAACTTACACGCCTTAGTGCAGACAAAAATCAATTAAGTTTCACGATTTGCGTTCATTATGCGATTTTTGTTTCAATTATGCAACACAGGCTTTATAAAGCCGCACCTTGGTTTTCAATCGCACTTTATGTGCCAAAACAATTTGCCAATCGAGCCACGACTCTGTGCCGACACCTTGTCATTCGAATCAGAAACAAACTTCAATCACTCTGTTTCTGACCCAAACGCCATGTTAGAATAGCGGATTGAAAACTGACTGATTGGGACAGCCTATGCGCCCGATACAAAAATAAGGATGCCTTATGTCATCGTTTGCCAAAGAAACCTTGCCGATTCCACTTGAAGACGAGATGCGTCGTTCATACCTTGATTATGCCATGAGCGTGATCGTGGGTCGTGCGCTGCCGGATGTACGTGACGGCTTGAAACCGGTTCATCGCCGCGTGCTGTATGCGATGCATGAATTGAATAACGACTGGAATCGTGCGTATAAAAAATCCGCCCGTATTGTCGGTGACGTGATCGGTAAATATCACCCGCACGGCGACATGGCAGTGTACGACACCGTGGTGCGTATGGCGCAGGATTTTTCGCTGCGTTACCCGCTGGTGGATGGCCAAGGTAACTTCGGCTCCGTCGACGGTGACGCGGCGGCAGCGATGCGTTACACCGAGATTCGCATGGCGAAAATCGGCCACCAACTATTAGAGGATATCGACAAGGAAACCGTCGATTTCGGCCCGAACTACGATGGCAATGAACGCGAACCCTTGGTTTTGCCAACGCGCATTCCGAATCTATTGATTAACGGCTCCACCGGTATCGCAGTCGGTATGGCGACGAACATCCCGCCGCACAACCTGAGTGAAATCGTCAAGGGCTGTCTGCATCTGCTGAAAAATCCCGAAGCCACCGTGGACGAGTTGATCGAGATCGTCCCTGCGCCGGATTTCCCGACCGCCGGTATTATTTACGGCATTGGCGGCGTACGTCAGGGTTACCGCACTGGTCGCGGGCGCGTGGTGATGCGCGCGCGTACGCATTTTGAGGACATGGAAAAAGGCAACCGTCAGGCGATCATCGTGGACGAGCTGCCGTATCAGGTCAACAAACGCAAGCTGCTCGAAACCATCGCCGAGATGGTGAACGACAAGCGGCTCGAAGGCATTTCCGACATCCGCGACGAATCGGATAAATCCGGTATGCGCGTGGTGATCGAACTCAAACGCGGCGAAGTCGCCGAAGTCGTTCTGAACAATCTGTACAAACACACGCAACTGCAAGACACCTTCGGCATGAACATGGTCGCGCTGGTCAATGGCCAGCCGAAACTGCTCAATCTGCGTGAAATGATTTTGTACTTCCTCGAACACCGCCGCGAAGTCGTGACTCGCCGCACGGTGTTCGAACTGCGCAAAGCGCGCGATCGTGCTCATATATTAGAGGGGCTGGCGGTCGCATTGGCGAATATTGATGAATTCATCGAAATCATCAAAGCCGCACCGACGCCACCGCAAGCGAAAGCCGACTTGATGGCGAAAACTTGGGATTCGTCGCTGGTGCGCGAAATGCTCTCGCGCACCGACGGCGGACGCGAGTTGTACCGTCCGGACGGTCTGCTGGCGGACGTTGGCCTGCAAGAAAACGGCCTGTACCGTCTGTCTGAGATTCAAGCACAAGAAATCCTGCAAATGCGCCTGCAGCGCCTGACCGGTCTGGAACAAGACAAAATCGTGCAGGAATACAAAGACATCATGACGCACATTGCCGACTTGATCGACATTCTCAGCCGTCCTGAGCGCGTGACCGCGATCATCGAAACCGAATTGACCGCGATCGAAGCCGAATTCGGCGACGCGCGCCGCTCGACCATCGAGATGGACGCGTCCGACATTGATATTGAAGACCTGATCACGCCGCAAGACATGGTGGTTACCCTGTCCAACACCGGCTACATCAAGGCGCAAGCCCTGTCCGAATACCGCACGCAGCGTCGTGGCGGACGCGGCAAGCAAGCCGCTTCGACCAAAGGCGAAGAAGACTGGATCGAAAACCTGTTCGTCGCCAACACGCACGACACCATTTTGAGCTTCTCCAACCGCGGTCGCGTCTACTGGACGCGCGTGTACGAAGTGCCGGCTGGCTCACGCACCTCGCGCGGCACGCCGATCATTCGCATGCTGCCACTCGAAGAAGGCGAAAAAATCACCGTCATGCTGCCGATCAATGCGCGCGAAGGATTCCCCGAAGATCAATACGTCTTCATGGCCACCAGCATGGGCACGGTCAAGAAAACCCCGCTGTCCGATTTCTCCAATCCGCGTAAAGCCGGCATCATCGCCGTCACGCTGGACGAAGGCGACTACCTCATCGGCGCAGCGATTACCGATGGTCAACACGACGTGATGCTGTTCTCCGACGCGGGCAAAGCCGTGCGCTTTGACGAAAACGACGTGCGCCCAATGGGTCGCGGCGCGCGTGGCGTGCGCGGCATGAACCTCGAAGAAGGCCAAAGCATCATCTCGCTGCTGGTCGCCGAAAACGAAGAACAGTTTGTACTCACTGCCACCGAAAACGGCTTTGGCAAACGCACACCGATCACCGAATACACCCGCCACGGGCGCGGCACCAAAGGCATGATCGCCATCCAAACCTCCGAGCGCAACGGCAAAGTCGTCGCCGCGCAGTTGGTCGAGGAAGACGATCAAATCATGCTGATTACCCAGGGCGGCACGCTGGTACGCACCCGCATCGCCGAGGTTCGCGTGGTGGGTCGCGCGACGCAAGGCGTCACGCTGATCGGTCTGGATGAGGGCGACGTACTCAGCGGCGTGCAAAAAGTCATGATGTCGGTGGATGAAGAAGACGAAACCGATGCGGACGCGGCAGATGAAGCCACGCCAACGGCCAACGACGCAGATACGGCAGAGTAACGCCGGCAAACGGAAACGGATCACTCATCCGAAACAATCTGCAGGGGCGCAATCATGCGCCCCTTTTTCATGAACCCACGCCACACAACCGCGTACTCTCGGCATGAAACCGCAAAAAGCCTATGTCCGCGCCGCATTTTCAGCGATAATAGAGCCACTCCCTTGATTTGACTGACATTTAATTATGAACCATCGCATCCACAATTTCGCGGCGGGTCCCGCCGCATTGCCCACGCCCGTCTTAGAAAAAATGCAGTCCGAACTGCTCAATTTCAACGGAACCGGCGTCTCCATCATGGAAATGAGCCATCGCGGCGCGGTCTACACCGAAGTCTTTCTGCGCACGCGCGACGCCTTTCGCCGCCTGCTCAACATCCCCGACAACTACCAAATTCTGTTCCTGCAAGGCGGTGCGATCGGCGAAAACGCCATCATCCCGCTGAACCTGCTTGGCGACGCAACGCAAGGCGCGAACCAAACCATCGACAGCGTGATTTCCGGCGCATGGTCGCTCAAAACCCAAAAAGAAGCCGACCGCTACGCGCGCGCCGGTGGCGGCGCATGCAACATTATTGCCAACTCCGACGACGGCAGCGGCAAATTCCTCTACTTCCCCGAGCCGGACACATGGCAATTGTCCGACAAACCGAATTACGTCAATTTTTGCCCGAACGAAACCATCCACGGCGTGGAATGGTTCGCCCCGCAATCGGTCGCCGATGATTTGGCCGCACGCGGCGCCTTCCTCGTCGCCGATATGTCGTCCAACATCCTCTCGCGTCCGCTCGACGTGACGCGCTACGGCGTGATCTACGGCGGCGCACAGAAAAACATCGGCCCTGCGGGCGTCACCTTTGTGATTGTGCGTGATGATCTGCTTGATCGTCAGCATCCGCTGTGTCCATCGGCGTTCAACTGGCGCAATGTCGCCGACAACGACTCCATGTTCAACACTCCGCCGACGCTGTCTATTTATATTGCGGGTTTGGTGTTTGAATGGCTGGAACAGCAAGGCGGCGTGGCGGCCATGGCCGAGATCAACGACGCCAAAGCCAAACTGCTGTACGAATTCATCGACAACTCCAAACTCTATCGCAACGACGTTCAACCCAAGTACCGCTCCTGCATGAACGTGCCGTTTTTCCTACGTGACGAATCGCTCAACGCCGCATTCCTCGCCGAATCACAAGCGGCTGGACTGGCCGCGCTCAAAGGCCACAAAATGGTTGGTGGCATGCGCGCGAGTATTTACAACGCGGTGAGTATGGAGGCGGTGCAGGCGTTGGTTAAATTTATGGGTGAGTTTGAGAATCGACAAAAATAATTTTTCTGTCTTTAACTAATTAAAATAGAAAATGGAAGTTTAGGTTGGTAAGGAATGGAATATGCGGCAAACCGGTATCTACAAAATAACTAATCTAAGCAATGGAAAATTTTATATTGGTCAATCACGAGATATTTTTTCTCGCTGGAAATCACACACACTATCAATCAATGACAATTCAAATGAATCTGTTATTAGGATGTCATTTGCGAAATACAAACTAAGAGAGCAAGTTAGTAAAGCCGGAATTTTTGGCAACTTTTTATTTGAAATTATTGAGTTATGTTCAGAAGAGCGTCTAATTGAAAGAGAGCGTTACTACATTGAAACATTACAACCTGCATACAATGTACAGCTTATGGGGGTTAATCCCCGCTTTCCCAAAAGAGACAACCTAAGATATGAGCACTTTATTCAGTATCATAGTCTTGAAAAAATGGGGTATTTCCCTGGTGAAACAGATGAGGAAGAACTAACGACATTGAATGTTAACTACGGAATTTATAGCAAAAAACGACTTGCCATCAACATGCTCGGTTCAACTGTTGCCATTATTTTGGGTGGTAAGCCAACGAACTGCAAACATAACAGATACTACTTATGGTCGGAGTTACTCGTTGAAGATATTCAGTACCATGAAGAACTTGATACATATATTTTGAGTGGGATTGAAAACTTAGTAGAAGAACCGATTGATCTAACCGACATGGATGGGTTTGAACACTTCAGAATGAAGTGTGGTAATTTTGCTTACGGCTTACAATCTATGAAAAATAAAGAGTTTTATCGAGAAGTTATTGGTCCACTACTCAAAACCAACCGTATTAAAAAGAAGATGAACTACAGTCAATGGATTGATGAATTCATTGAAAAAGAAGAAAACAAATATGCTAACGCACAGGTATTAAAATGATTTATCTTTAATTTTTGTAATTTAGAAGAATGACTTGTTTTAAATGAAATAGTATGAACAAAACCGAACTCACCCCTGAACTCCAAGCGCAAGTCGATGCCGACCTCGCCCCCATCCGCACGCAAATTG
>CAZCYS010000059.1:0-8055 GCA_964502825.1 uncultured Hydromonas sp.
TCATACACACCGGATTTTGCGAGTGGCCGCCGACGATCAGGTCAATGCCTTTGACCGCGCGCGCCAGCTCCACATCGCCTGGTGCATTCGAGCCGTGTTTGCCATCGGTGTAATGACCCATATGCGTTGCCGCAATCACGATGTCCGCACGCCGACGCAGTTGCGGTACAAGCTCGCTGGCCTCAACGATCGGGCTGCGAAATTCGATGCTGTCTTTGCTGGCCGGATTCACTTGCGCCCCGCTGCGCCATTTGCCTGCGTATTTCAGGTTGTCGGGATTGACCAATTTACCCGTGTCATTGGTGGTCAAACCCATGACGGCCACGCGCACGCCACCTTTGTTAAAAATTTTGTACGGTTCAAACATACGTTGGCCGCCACGGTAAGTATTGGCCGAGAGGAATGGAAAGCCCGCCCAGTGCGCTTGCTTTTTCAGCACGTCCAAGGAGTTGTCAAACTCGTGATTGCCCAAGGCCATCGCATCATAGCCAATGGCTTTCATGCCTTTGAAATCCGGCTCGGCATCCTGAATATCCGATTCCGGTACGCCGGTGTTGATGTCGCCACCGCTCAATACCAACAATTGGCCGCCCTGCTTTTTGACCTCTTTGCGAATTTGATCGACCAGTGTTTTTTGTGCGGCCAGACCGTATTCACCGTCTTGGTTCTTCCAAAAACGACCGTGGTGATCGTTGGTGTGCAAAATGGTCAAACGCACACCCGCGTTGTTTTGTGCGGGTTTGGCTTGGGCAGATACGGCAAAGGTGCCGCCCAGCATGGCGAGAATGGCAATGGCCAATGGGGTGTGTTTCATGAAAGGCTCCTGTTGTTTGTGCTTAAAATTAAAATGGTTATCTAAAACAGCTAAAGCGTGAGAATTTTAAAACAAAAGGACGCATTTCTGCGTCCTATTTTGCTGTTGTGATGGCATATTTGAGCTATTCATCGATCAAAACGTCAGTGTTCGATCCGCCCAGACGATCATTTCGACCAAATCATTCATACTTGAAATCGGACAAATCTCCGTAGACGCAAGCTCGCGTCCGCGTTTACACGTGCCGCAGCAGCCAACGACTCCACCAGCGTCGTGAAAAATCTGCAACTGCGCACGGACATCAAAGGTTTCATGCACAATGCCCTCTATTTCCACGCCCGCACTCATCAGAAAAATCCGCACTTCGTGCCCCGCCTTGATCGACGCATTGGCAAAACGAACGCCATTCCACGCTTTTTCCGGCTCATGGGTTTCAATCAAAATCCCGAATTTCATGCTTTTTTCTCCCGCTTTACCGCACACACCAACGGCGGTACGAGCGATACAAACTCGCCGCGATCACTGTCATAACCCGACAAAGAGCCGCTGCGCATATCAAAGTACCAGCCGTCAACTTGTACCGCCCCTTCGGCGACCTTCTCTGCCAACCATGGATAGGACAACAGATTGCTCAACGAGACCAATAGCGCCATTTGCTCGCAGATTTCATACGCATCACGCTGCGGGTTTTTGCGAAACGCGGTGACTGCCGCCTGTTTCGCGGTCTGTGCGATATCCAACCACTTTGCCAGCGAGCTGCCATTCGGTGCAGAGTCATCCATCAGTCCGCGAATACCGCCACAACCCTTATGCCCGAGCACAATCACGCGCTTGACCTGCAATACTTGTACGGCAAATTCTAAAGCCGCTGCCACGCTGGCGTGTTCGCTGTTCGGGTCAAACGGTGGAACGAGATTGGCGACATTGCGCACCACAAACATCTCGCCCGGCTCGGTACCGAGTAAGGCAGGCGGATGCACCCGCGAGTCACAGCAGCCGATGACCAGCGTGGTCGGCTTTTGTCCGGCCTTGAGCTGCTCGTACAAAGCCGCATCATCACCGAAATAGCGTTGCTGATAGCGGCTAAACCCTTGCAACAGCACATCCTGCATCGCCCCTGCTGCGCCAGCGTTTTCACCGATTAACGTCACTTGTGCTGCCGCACTCGCCGATGAATCATCCATTGCCCGCCTCATGCGCAGTTTATTTACGCGGACGAACCAACTGCCATGAGCGATTCAGATACGTCACCGTGCCAAAGCCGCTCCATGCATGAACCAAACGTGTGAATGGGAACACCACGAACAGACTCATCCCGAGGAATAAATGCAGCTTGAATACCCAGGACGCATGCACGATATAGCTCGCCGCATCGCCACGGAAGGTCACAATGTGCTGCGCCCATGTCATCAGCGCCACCATTTCTTCGCCATCCAAATGTTGCGCAGACACGAAAATCGTGGACAATCCGGCCAACACGGTCGCGAGCAACCACAGTAAAACCAATTTATCGCGCCACGTGGTGTTTTTCGCCAGACGCGCATTGCCGAATCGACGTGCGAGCAAAATCAGCAGACCGAGTAAACACAGCACGCCCATAATACCGCCCGCGACCATGGCGAATACCTGTTTGGTGCTGTGCGAGATGCCCAGCGCATCCCACACCGCCACCGGCATGAGCAAGCCGACCAAATGCCCGAAGAACAAGCCCAAAATCCCGATATGAAACAAAATATTGCCCAAGCGCAATGAGCCTGCGTGCAGCACCTGCGATGATTCGCTTTTCCAACTGTACTGCTCGCGCTCAAAGCGCACCAGCGAACCGAACAGGAAAATCACGGCGGCAATGTACGGGTAAATCCCGAATAAAAATTGATGTAAGTAATCCATCGTTTTCTCCACTCCGACGGCGCATCACTGCGGCCGTTGGGCATAAAAGTTAATCGGTGCTACCGCCGGTGTCGCCATGCGCTGATTGAGCAATGGCTCCACGCCTTCGGCATTCGGCCCGAAGGTCTCCATCGCCTCGTCCATGTCACGAATCGGCGGTACGGTCAGCGGCTCTGGTACAACCGGAGAGCGCGCGACCAGTACCTCAAACACCGAGGCATACAGCGACTCATTGCCTTTGAGCTTATGGCCGATATGCGCCAAGACATGCACCGCCTCGCCGAGCAAAGTTTGCGCTTCGGATGGTGTGCATTCGGATAAAAACTCCAAAAACAGCGGCACATAATCCGGCAGCTCGTCCGCCATCACGTCAAATCCATGTTTGCGGTACTCGTCCAGCAAATCCACCATCGCCTGCCCGCGTGCACGGTCTTCTCCATGTACATGCTCGAACAAATGCAGCGAATGCGACGGCGTGCGGTCAAAAGTTTGCACATAGCGTTCTTGCAAATGAATCAAATCGGTGTGTGCCATCTCATCGAGCAAAGGCGTCAGTGCAGGCACAAAATCAGCGTATTCATCGGCCAGCAGCGCGCGAATCTCGGGAATGCCCGCCAGCATTTCCGCTTGCGGATAGCACAGCAAGGCTGAGAGTATTTTGTAGAGTTTCATCAGTCGCCCTCCCCTTAACCACGATTTTGATTGTTTTCACGATCACGACGCAGATCATGAAATACGATTGGCGTGGCCTTTTTCTTACCAAATAGATTCGCTTCCGACGTGCCGGTTGAGCAGCCATTGCCAAAGGTAAAGCCACAACTGGATTTGTCATCGAACGCGTTTTCCACCATCTCTTTGTGCGAGGTTGGGATGACGAAGCGATCTTCGTAATTCGCAATCGCCATGATTTGGTACATTTCCTCGACTTGCGCACCGGACAGATGCGTGCCTTTGAGCGTGGTTTCATCGACCTTTTGCTCCACCGATTGGGCGCGCATATAGCGGCGCATCGCAATCATGGTTTCCAAGGCTTTCAACACCGGCGTTTCATTGCCTGCGGTGAGTAAATTGGCCAAGTATTTCAATGGGATACGTAAATCTTTCACATCCGGGATGATGCCGTTTTCCCCTACGAGACCGTTTTCCACCGCCGATTGAATCGGTGACAGAGGCGGGATGTACCACACCATGGGCAAGGTGCGGTATTCGGGATGCAGCGGGAACGCGACTTTCCACTCCATCGCCATTTTGTACACCGGCGAGTTCTGCGCCGAGTCAATCCAGCTTTGCGGAATGCCCTGTTTCAAGGCTTCGGCCTGAATCGCCGGATCGTTCGGATCAAGGAATACGCCCAATTGCGCTTCGTACAAATCCTGCTCGTTTTCAACGCTGGCCGCCTGCTCGATTTTGTCCGCGTCGTACAGCAGCACGCCGAGATAGCGAATACGGCCGACGCAGGTTTCCGAGCAGACCGTTGGTTGACCGCCTTCGATGCGCGGGTAGCAGAAGGTGCATTTTTCCGCCTTGCCCGACGTCCAGTTGTAGTAGATTTTTTTGTACGGGCAGCCGGAAATACACATCCGCCAGCCGCGACATTTATCTTGGTCGATCAACACGATACCATCGTCTTCGCGTTTGTAGATCGAGCCGGAGGGACAGCTCGCCACGCAGGTCGGGTTCAGGCAGTGTTCGCACAGACGAGGCAAATACATCATGAAGGTGTTTTCAAAGGCCGCGTGCATGTCTTTTTGAATGCCCTCAAACAGCGCGTCTTTGGCGCGTTTGGCAAATTCGCCGCCCAGATCATCTTCCCAGTTCGGCCCCCATTCGATTTTTTCCATCTTCTCACCGGTCAAAACGGAGATCGGCCGTGCGGTCGGCGGGGTTTGCATTTCCGGCGCGTTTTGCAAATGCTCGTAGTCGTAGGTGAACGGCTCGTAGTATTCATCAATTTGCGGCAGATTCGGGTTGGCAAAAATATTGGCGAGGATTTTGAGTTTGCCGCCTTGGCGCGGTTGTAACTTGCCATCGGGTTTGCGCACCCAGCCGCCATTCCATTTGTCTTGGTTTTCCCATTCTTTCGGGTAGCCGATGCCCGGCTTGGTTTCCACGTTGTTGAACCACGCGTATTCCACGCCGTCGCGGCTGGTCCAGACGTTTTTGCAGGTGACCGAACAGGTGTGGCAGCCGATGCATTTGTCCAGATTAAGGACCATGCCGATCTGTGCTCTGATTTTCATAGTATTCTCCATTAGCGCGAATGAATGAACCTCGTATACTTCGTTGCGCTCGCTTGCTGTACAAGTTGTACTATCTGCGCTCGCGCGCCTTGTCTACAAGCCTCATTCATTCGCTTAGCTTGATCATTAAGCCGTTATCGAACTCAAATTCGCAGGCTGATCCATCCAGTCCACTTTGTCCATTTTGCGCACGATGACGAATTCATCACGGTTCGCACCGACCGTGCCGTAGTAGTTAAAGCCGTAAGACTGCTGGGCATAGCCACCGATCATGTGCGTTGGTTTGAGCACTGCGCGCGTGACCGAGTTGTGAATGCCGCCGCGTTTTTTCGATACTTCCGCACCCGGGACATTGACGATTTTTTCCTGTGCGTGGTACATCAAAATCGCGCCATCGGGAATGCGTTGGCTCACCACCACGCGCGCGGTCAAGGTTCCGTTAAGGTTGAATACCTCAACCCAGTCGTTGTCCACCAAATGGGCACGTTTGGCATCTGCTTCCGACACCCAAACGTGCGGTCCGCCGCGTGAGAGTGTGAGCATGCGCAGATTGTCGCTGTAGGTGCTGTGAATGCCCCATTTTTGGTGCGGCGTGAGGAAGTTCAGCACGATTTCAGGATTGCCATTGCTGTGTTTGCCGAGCATCATGTCGGTGGTTTTCAGGTCTACCGCCGGACGATAGACGCAGAAGCCTTCGCCGAATTTGCGCATCCATTGGTGGTCTTGGTAAAACTGTTGGCGACCGGTGAGTGTGCGCCACGGAATCAGCTCGTGTACGTTGGTGTAGCCGGCGTTGTAGGATACTTCTTCGGACTCCAGCCCCGACCAAATCGGTGAGGAAATGATTTTGCGCGGCTGTGCCTGCACATCGCGGAAGCGAATCGTGTCGTGCTCGCGCGGTTTGGCCAAATGCGTGTGGTCAATGCCGGTGAATTTACTCAACGATTCCCATGCTTTAACCGCCACATGACCGTTGGTTTCCGGCGCGAGGGTCAGGATCATTTCGGCCGCATCAATCGCGGTATTGAGTTTTGGCTGACCTTTACCCGCACCTTCGGTGGCGACTTTGTTCAGGCCACGCAGGATGTCCACTTCGTGCTCGGTTTTCCAAGTCATGCCTTTGCCGCCATTGCCAACTTTTTCCAGCAACGGCCCGACCGAGGTGAATTTATTATAAATTTGACTGTAATCGCGCTCCACCACGGTCATCATCGGCATGGTTTTGCCTGGAATCGGTTCGCATTCGCCTTTTTTCCAGTCTTTCACGTCGAACGGTTGTCCCAGCTCTTGCGGTGAATCATGCATCAGCGGGGTCAATACGAGGTCTTTGCGCGTGCCGATGTACTCGCCCGCGATTTCGGAGAATTTTTTGGCGATGCCTTTGTAAATTTCCCAGTCGGTTTTGGACTGCCACAGCGGCTGAACCGCTTCACTCAGCGGGTGAATGAATGGGTGCATATCGGACGTGTTCAGATCGTCTTTTTCGTACCAAGTCGCAGTCGGCAAAACGATATCGGCGTACAAACAGGTCGTAGACATGCGGAAATCGAGCACCACGAGCAAATCGAGCTTGCCCTGTGCCGCCGGACGCACGGTGATTTCCTGCGGGGTGATGCAGTCCGCTTCGTCGCCGAGTACCGCATTTTGTGTGCCGAGCAAATATTTAAGGAAATATTCGTGGCCTTTGCCGGAGCTGCCTAAGATATTCGAGCGCCAGACAAATAAATTGCGCGGGAAGTTGTTCGGATTGTCCGGGTCATTGCACGACATATCGAGCGTGCCATTTTTCAGACCGTCCACCGCATATTGCACCGGATCAACGCCCTGCTGCTGCGCCTGATCGGTCACATCCAGCGGATTGGTACTCAACTGCGGCGCAGACGGCAGCCAGCCCATGCGTTCGGCTTTGGCGTTGTAGTCGATCATGCTCATCGGCTCTAATTTGCCATGATGCGACGGCGCGAGAATCTCGCTCATGCCAAGTTTTTCATGGCGCCATTGGCTGGTGTGCGCGTAGAAAAACGAGGTACCATTCATCTGACGCGGTGGACGATGCCAGTCCAAACCAAAGGCTAACGGCGCCCAACCTGATTGCGGACGTAGTTTTTCCTGACCGACGTAGTGACACCAGCCGCCACCCGATTGACCGATACAGCCGCACATCATCAGCATATTGATGATGCCGCGATAATTCATGTCCATGTGGTACCAGTGGTTCAAACCCGCGCCGACGATGACCATGCTCTTGCCGTGCGTTTGGTGCGCATTTTGTGCGAATTCACGCGCCACCTGAATCACCATTTCAGCTTTGACGCCGGTGTGTTTTTCCTGCCATTTGGGCGTATACGGAATATCCTGCATATAGTCTGTCGCGACCGTATCACTGGCAAACTCGGCCACGCCACGATCCACGCCGTAGTTCGCCACCAATAAATCAAATACCGTTGCCACCAAGACCGACGAGCCATCGGCCAAAGTGATGCGGCGCGCAGGCACTTTGCGAATTTGGATGTCTTTGGAATTCGCTTCGTTCACGCCTGCGAAATACTCAAAGCCCACTTCGGCCACAGCGTCGTGTTTGCCGAGCAAGCTGAGCTGCGCTTTGACCTCGGCGCCATTGGCATCCTCTGATTTCAGATTCCATTTGCCCTGCTCGCCCCAACGAAAGCCAATCGAGCCTTTCGGCGCCACGATGTCGCCGCTGTTCTCATCCACGACCAAGGTTTTCCAGTCAGGGTTATTGTCCTGCCCTGCGTTGCCGGACAAATGGCTGGCGCGTAGGAAATACTCGGGCAGCAGTTTGTCGCCGTCGTCCTTGAGCACCACCAGCATCGGCATATCGGTCAAGCGGCGACAGTAGTCTTGGAAATAATCCGACGGATTGTTCAGGTGGAACTCTTTCAAAATCACATGCCCCATCGCCATTGCCAGAGCCGCATCCGTACCCTGTTTCGGCGCGAGCCAGATGTCGCCGAATTTCGCCATTTCGCCAAAGTCGGACGATACCGCCACGGTTTTCGTGCCTTTATAGCGCACTTCGGTGTAAAAATGCGCGTCCGGCGTGCGCGTCATCGGCACGTTTGAACCCCAAACCATCAGATAAGTCGAGTT
>CAZCYS010000060.1:0-7895 GCA_964502825.1 uncultured Hydromonas sp.
CCACGGAAAGTGCGCGGGAAAAGCCGATTTTCGGTACAATAACGTCTTCATTTTAAAAAGAAAGTTTGTCACATGAGCCGTCAACCCAATACATTGGAAATCGAACAATTAGAAGCCATCGTCATTGATGCCTTGGACGATATGAAAGCCCAAGACGTCACAGTCCTGAACACCGAAAGTCTGACCGACGAATTTGACCGCGTCATCATCGCCACCGCGACCAGCAACCGCCAAACCCGCGCACTGGCGAACAACGTACACGAAAAAGTCAAGGATAACGGCGGCGACGTCCTCTCCACCGAAGGCGAAGACACCGGCGAATGGGTACTGGTCGATTGCGGCGACATCGTGGTTCACATCATGCAAGCGCCGATTCGCGCCTACTACAACCTCGAAGAACTCTGGGATCCGTCCAAGTGAGTTTTCATCAGTGAATATCAATCAGCGCGGCAAAACGACCTCCACCGCAACATCAATCGTTGCATACACCAAAAAGCATCTGTCTTCATGGCTGGGAACCGCGCTTTTGCTCATCATTCTGCTCTGGGGCGTAAATGCGTGGCGCACGCGCGACGTTCCTAACGTTGCCCCCGGATTCACCGCACCCATGTTGGACGGCAGCACGCTGAGCCTCAGTCAATTGCGCCAACAGCACCCCGACCGAGCCATCGCCCTGATTTTCTGGGCGGAATGGTGCCCCATCTGCCGTACCGAAGAACACAGTATCAACCGGCTGATTCGCGATAAAAACCTGCTGATCATCCCCATTGCCACCCAGTCCGGTTCGGCCAATGAGGTGCGTCGCATCCTGAGCGAGCGCGGCCACGACTGGAATATGCTGCTGGATGAACAAGGCACACTGCTCAATGCTTTCGGACTGGTGGCTGTGCCCTCGTTTTTGGTCATAGATACCGACGGCCAAATTCGTCATATTCAAACCGGCTACACCAGCGAATTGGGCATGCGTGTGCGTATTTGGCTCAGTCAATTCTGAATCAAATCAATCGCTTACAAAAAAATCGCGCCCCAAACACACTTCCTAAAAATCGCTACGTTATAATATAACAGTTCAGAAACCGCTGAACCTAAATGATTTAATGACAATCAATTGATTTCACTACCGTTTTTCCAGTCGAAATCACAAAAAGGGAGTTTCATATGACGATAAATATTCAATCTCACAAACTGTTGTTAAGCGCCATTGCAGCAACAATCGCACTGGGCGCCTGCGCACAAGCGGAAAAATCCAATCATGCCGGCGCCAACACTCCGGCACCAAGCAGCGCTGCTCCGGTAACCGCCGCAGAGACCGCAGCCCCTGCTGCGTCGGCGCAAGCCAATCCAAACGTTCATATTCGACAATACAAAGCGGCTGATGGCGCCATGCTCACCGCCCGCTACGATACCTCAACAACACCGCCTCAAGTCACACTGACGCTCGGCGGTCAGAATGCAACATTGAAACAAACCGAAGCATGGGCAAAAGGCGCGGTGTATCAAGCGGGCGATTTAACTTGGGAAGCCAAAGGCCAAGAAGCCACGCTAAAACAAGGGAAAAAAATCGTAAAATGGACTGAGACCCAATAAATTCCAGTCATACTTTAATAAAAAAGCACGGTTCACCGTGCTTTTTTCATATCCAAGATCTGCGCCACCGCCCACTGCGCTGCCGCCATACCAAAACTGGCTGTGACCATGACCGAGGAGCCAAATCCAGCACAGTTCAATCCCTGCGGAGCCGCTGCCATCGGCGCATCACCCACAGCGCAAACCGCTGCACTCGCCGCCGGATAACGCACCGCTTCATCGGAGTACAGCACCGGCACATCCATTTTGATGGGCTTTTTGGATTTTTGAACTGCGCCCGCGTGCGTTGAGCGCGATGAGCGTGATTCACGACGCAGTTGCTGGCGAATTTTCGCCAAAATCGGGTCTTGAATGCTGTATGCCAAATCGCTTTGCACGATGCGCGTCGCATCGGTTTTACCGCCCGCCGCGCCGCAAGTCAGCAGTTTTTGCCGCCGCTGTTTGCAAAACGCAATCATCGCCAACTTGGCTTTGACCTGATCGGTGCAGTCGAGCACCACGTCTGCTGTCGCAGGCAATAATGCCAACGTGTCCGCATCAATAAAATCATCCACCTCATGCACCGCGCAATCGGGATTGATCTGCGCGATGCGTTCACGCAACGCGGTGATTTTCGCCTTGCCCAGATTATCGGTGACCGCCTGAATCTGCCGATTCACATTGGATTCAACCACATGATCGGCGTCAATCAAGGTCAGCGTGCCCACGCCGCAGCGCGCCAAAGCCTCCACCGCCCAGGAGCCAACACCACCAACGCCGACCACGCACACATGCGCCTGCGCGAGGCGCTCGGTCGCGCCGTCACCGTACAGGCGATTCATGCCGGCGAAGCGGCGGGATGGTTCTGTCGTTTGGCTCATAAGAAATAAAAAAGATAGGCGTTATGGAACGTGTTCGGCGTTCGGTATTGGGTTCGTAAACGGCTCGTGGTATCATGCAAGCCGAATCCGCCGAAAAAAATAATGATGCAAATCCCCGCTATTGTAGCCGTTTGCCATCATTTTTTCTATCGGCGAACCCAGTAAAAAGATTAAGCATGATTGAGAAAAACCATGTCCGAACACACTTTAAACGAAATAGAACACGCGAAACTGAACGGCGAAACCGCGCGCGTGAACTGGCATGAATTGCAACGCTTCTTCGCGCAAGGCGTGGTGTTGCACGTTGCCGAAAAGCTGGACTTAGTGGACGTCGCTACCAAAATGAGTCTGGATGACATCCACACGGTCAAAACTTGGTTTGACGCGGGTGAGCTGGCTCACGTCAGGGACGAACTGGCGACACGCTGGTTTGCCGACAACACCGAGCTGTGGACAGTGGTGGTGAAACCCTATATTTTGGTGCAGGAAACTGCCGCCACGCCACCAACCACGCATTGAAAGTACGCCCCATGAGCCAACAGCCGCACGCCACACCCCTGTCACCGCCGCGCATTTACCGCGTTGGCGGAGCGGTGCGCGACGAACTCATGGGCTTGACGCCGAACGACGCCGACTACGTCGTGGTGGGCAGCACGCCCGAGGCCATGCTGGCGCAGGGCTACACCGCCGTGGGCAAGGACTTCCCCGTATTTCTACACCCCGTGAGCCACGATGAATACGCGCTGGCGCGTACCGAGCGCAAAACCGCACAAGGCTACAACGGTTTTGCCGTGCATTTCTCGCCCGACGTCACGCTGGAGGAGGACTTGGCGCGGCGTGATTTGACCATCAATGCCATGGCGCGCGAGGTGTTGGATCACCATCCAAACGACGGTCAGGACACACTGGGCGAATTGATCGACCCGTACAACGGCCAACAAGATTTGCGCGATCAAATATTGCGCCACGTCTCACCCGCCTTCATTGAAGACCCCGTGCGCATCCTGCGTCTGGCACGCTTTGCCGCGCGCTGGCCGACATTTACCGTCGCACCCGAAACCATGCAATTAATGCGCACGATGGTCGCGAACGGCGAAACCGCCGCCCTCGTACCCGAGCGCGTCTGGCAGGAAATCGCCCGTGGACTGATGGAAAACACACCCTCGCGCATGTTTGAAATTCTGCGCGAATGCGGCCTGCTCGCACAATGGCTGCCCGAAGTGGACGCGCTGTTCGGCGTGCCGCAACGCGCCGACTATCACCCCGAAATCGACACCGGCATCCACGTCATGATGGTGATAGATTACGCCGCCAAGCTCAATCTCAACCTCGAATCGCGCTACGCCGCGCTGTGCCACGATTTGGGCAAAGCCGCCACACCCGCAGACGTTTTACCGCGCCACACAGGGCACGAAGCACGTGGCGTGCCTCTGGCCAAAGCCCTCTCCGAGCGGCTCAAGGTCCCGCGCGCCTGCGCCGACTATGCGCGACTCATTACTTTTGAGCACACCAATTTTTACAAACTGAGTGAATTGCGACCCAGTACGGCGCTGAACATCATCAAGCGCTGCGACGGTTTACGCCGTCCCGAGCGTTTTCGCGACCTGCTGCACGCCTCACTCGCCGACTCGCGCGGACGCGGCGGCGATTTCCCCAACCAGCCCGCGCTGTGGTACGACGCGTGGCTGATGCTGCTCGATACCGTTTTAAGCGTGGATCAAGGCGCCGTTGCCGCCGACCACGAAAATGAGCCGGCGAATATCCCCAACGCCATTTTAGAAGCGCAATTGCACGCCATCACGCCCGTCTTACGCGCATGGCAGGCAAGCGTGCGCACCGACGCCACATAAAACCAGAGGAGGAACCATGGCACGCACCCCATCGAATATGCTCGCATTGAACACACCCGCACCCGACTTCGCGCTGATCGAGCCGGCCAGCGGACGCACCGTTCGTCTCGCCGATTTTAACGGACAACCGCTGCTGGTCGCATTCATCTGCAACCACTGCCCCTTCGTCATTCACATCCAAGCCGCCTTTGCACAAATGGCCGCAGAATACCAGCAGCGCGGCGTCGCCGTGGTCGCCATCAACGCCAATGACGTTGCCAACTACCCCGACGACAGTCCCGAAAAAATGATCGAAGCCGTGCGCGAACACGGTTACAGCTTCCCCTATCTGTTCGACGAAACGCAAACCGTCGCACGCGCCTACGATGCGGCCTGCACGCCCGATTTTTACCTATTCGACGCGCAACACCGCTTGTACTACCGCGGCCAATTTGACAATGCCCGCCCGGGCAATGACGAGCCAGTCAACGGCGCGGACTTGCGCCACGCACTGGACGCCGTTCTGGCGCAACAACCTGCACCCGAAGGGCAAAAACCATCGCTGGGTTGTAATATCAAGTGGAAAGTCTCAGCCAATTAACGCTCTGAGACATATGCTCTCAGACATATGTTCTGAAACAGAAAAAAACGGCGAACCTAAGTTCGCCGTTTTTCATCTCGTCCAACGTATTTACGCTTTATTGATTTTTGTTGCGTGTGCCGCGATTGCTTGGGCGCGGCGCTCGTGTTGTGCGCGCAGCAGCAGCGCCATCATTCTGGCGACGCGCGCCGTACGGTGAACGCGATTTGCGTTGCGCCGCGGTTCGATCGCCACTGAATGAGGTATTTTGACCGTCTTGCGTGCGTTGATTATTGTGGTTCCGATCTGCGCGGTCCGTGCGATCCGTACGATTGGTGCGATTACCACGAACGACTCGACCTGCTTCAGTCGCATCACCCGCCGCTTGAGCGCGCGGGTTTTTATTGCGCGTCACGCCACCGCTGCGGTTCATCGGCGCGCCTTCCATATGGGTGCGCAGGCTTTGTCCGCGTTGGGTTTTGCCGCGTTGCGCCGTGGTGCGTTGCTGAGTGCCACGTTGCGCGCGATTTTGTCCCAAGCCGCTTGGCTGGCGTGCTGCGCCACCGATTCCCGCTGAGCCGCGTTTCGCATCACCACCCGCACGAGCACCACGCGTGCCACGGACTTCGCGTCCGGTCAATCCGGCATCGCGGTTGTGATCGACGCCAAAGGCGCTCATCAGGTGTGCGTCTTGCGGCACGGCTTCGCCATCGTTATGCGCGTGTTTGTTGCGTTGTGCGCTGCTCGCGGTGTTCAAGCCCAATTCGCGCATGAGTTGCAGCACTTGCGGGCGCTCCCACTCTTGCGAACGACCTCGTTTGAGTTGGCTTGGCAAAATGATGGGGCCGAAGCGCACGCGAATCAGGCGACTGACGGTCAGGCCAATGGCCTCGAACATGCGTCGCACTTCGCGGTTGCGCCCTTCGGAAATGACCACGCGCAACCAGCGGTTCGCGCCTTCGCCACCCAGATGTTCTACGGTGGAGAAGCTGGCCAAGCCGTCTTCGAGTTCAATGCCGTTTTTCAGTTGATGCAATTGCGCATCGGTGACTTCGCCAAGCACGCGCACGGCGTACTCACGCTCGTGTCCGTAACGCGGGTGCATCATGCGGTTGGCAATATCGCCGGAAGTGGTGAGAATCAGCAAGCCTTCGGTGTTGAAGTCGAGTCGACCAATCGCCAACCATTTGCCTTTGCGCGTGAACGGTAATTTGTCGAACACGGTCGGGCGGCCTTCGGGGTCGCTGTGGCTGACGATTTCGCCTGCGGGTTTGTGATAAATCACAATACGCGGCACGGTCGGCGTGAGCTTTTTGCGTTGTAGCAGTTTGCCGTTGATGCGCACTTGGTCGTCATCGGTGATGCGTTGCCCCACGTGCGCGGGCATGCCATTGACCGAAACGCGACCGGAGATAATCAATTCTTCCATATCGCGGCGCGAGCCGATGCCCGCATCGGCCAGTACTTTTTGCAATTTGACCGTACCGTCCAAATCCACTTCGCTGTGCTCGTGTTCGTGCTCAATCGCACCGAACGCTTCGTCCTCTACAGCGGAAGCAGTATCCGTCACACCAACTGCTTTGCCTGTGTGTTGATTTTGTTTGCGCGCCGAACGCACGCCTGCGCGGTATAAGCGCTGACCGGTGCGGGCTGGTTTGTTGCTTTCGGATTTTTCTTGCCAACCCCATTGCTCAGGCAATGAGTCGTCGTGCGGCTGAGACTCTGATACACGTTCTGGGGTGCGATTGGGTGTGGTTTGTGCTGTTGCATCGGCCGATGTGGCGCGTTGAGTGCGTTTGCGCACGCCGTGTTTACCACGCAGTAGGGTACTTTTCTTTTTTGCGGGTTTGTGTTCTGTATCACTCATGGTGTTCATTCTGTATTCTGATGTGGCGCATACGCTCGATGCGAGCATTTATGCGATGGGGGGATTGTTGTGTTGTTCCGTATCCGCGTCGGTACTGTCGGCGTCGACATGATCGCTTACATTGGATGGGGGCTGCGGTTCGGTTGAGGATAGATTGATGTGCTGCGGCTCTGTCGTGATTGAATGACTATCAACTTCAAGTACGGGTGCTAAGGTTTGAATCGATTCGGTCATGCGTTCTAATTGTTGCTCATCGAGCATGACAGCATCCGCAGGGTCGGCTGCGTCCATGTTGGATTCGGGGGCTTCTTGATCCTTGGCCGCGTCATTGGCTTCATGTGTGACCAGCTCCAATTGGCCGGTATCGCCGTCTTCTTGCCCCAGCAATACGGGTAATTCTTTTAACGACAGCAAACCGAGATCATCCAAAAAGTGTTTGGTCGTTGCCCACAACGCGGGTCTACCAGGGACTTCCCGATGGCCTACGGTATCAATCCAGCCGCGCTCTTCGAGCGATTTAATGATGTGCGACGATACCGTGACGCCACGAATATCCTCAATATCGCCCCGTGTAACCGGCTGACGATAGGCAATGATGGCCAAAGTTTCCAACACCGCACGCGAGTATTGCGCCGGCTTTTCCGCACGCAGTCGATCAATATAGGGCAACACGTCTGCCGCCGTTTGAAAACGATAACCGGTCGCAACCTGTGTCAGATGCACCGCGCGTTCCGACCACTCGGCTTTGATTTCATCGAGTAGCAATCGCAAGGTATCATTGTTGATGTCTATATTGAGTGCCGCCTTGATTTGCGCCAAGCTCATCGGCGCGTCGTGACAGAGGATCAGCGCTTCGGTAATGCGTTTGATTTCATTAGGTGTCATGGGGACTGCTCAATGGGTTGTAGCATTATGCTAAAGTTCATCAATTGGGTAAATCCGCAATCGTAGCATTTGTTGTATTCCAACCATTCGCTTAAACCTTGGCTCGCGCCAGAGTAAGCTACCGCATACAATCAAAAACAATGAAACTAAAAGAATAAATAAGAAGATGATCAATCAAAACCAATGAGATAGGACGGCGGGTTTTGACTATTATAATTTTTCTGGACTATGTTGTGGTTGCGGGGGCAGGATTTGAACCTACGACCTTCGGGTTATGAGCCCGACGA
>CAZCYS010000061.1:0-6366 GCA_964502825.1 uncultured Hydromonas sp.
CGCGCCATCGCTACATCGCGTTGTGACAGGCCGCCCACATCGTGCGTGGTCAAGGTCACTTCCACGCGGTTCCAGACGTTGAACCATTCGGGGTGATGGTTGTGCGCTTCGGCGTACAGCGCAACGCGACTCATGAAACCGAAAGCGGCATTAAAATCAGCAAAGACAAAAGTACGCGAAATTGCAGAACGCTTTTCATCGTACGTCCATGCGCTGATGCTCGGTAGGGCGTCATTGATTTCACTATGACTCAGTGCGGTGGTGGATGGCTTCATGTGCGGCTCACAATGGGGTCGCCGACTTGAATCTGATCGGCAGAAAAACTCGGTAAAGCTTTGAGCTCATCGTAAATCAGGGTGAAATCGGCGCGGGTTTGGTCAAATAACTGGGCAAAATCACGAATCACAAAATACGTTTTTTGCACATCGTCAATTTTATACTCGGTACGCAAAATGCGGCGCAAATCAAAACCGACGCGATGCGGCACATCGGAATCCAGACTATACAGACTTTCGGCCTTGCTTGAAACAATGCCCGCGCCATAAATTCGCAAACCGTCTGCGGTTTGGATCAGGCCAAACTCCACCGTATACCAATACAGCCGCGCCAGCATCGGCAATACCTGCAAACGTTCGGCCTTCAGGCCACCTTCGCCGTATGCCTGCATATAATCCGCGAAGACCGGATTGATGAGCAGCGGCACATGACCGAACACATCGTGAAAGCAGTCCGGCTCCTGCAAGTAATCCATTTGCTCAGGACGACGCATCCACCAAGTACAGGGGAAACGGCGGTTGGCCAGATGATCGAAAAACACCTCGTCGGGGACCAAGCCATTCACCGCGACGATTTGCCAGCCGGTGTGTGCGCGCAAAATATCGTTCAGCTCATTAAAATCCGGTACGCGTTCGTGACTCATGCGCAGTTGTTGCAAGCCGCGTAAATACTCATCGCATGCACGACCGTTGAGCAATTGCGCTTGCCGCGCGTACAGCGTGCGCCAAGTTTGGTGATCCTGCTCGGTGTATAAATGCAGTGGCTGCTGAACGGTGTAATCCGCCGCCTGCGGCAGATCATCGGGGTGACTGGCGGTGTAGTGATCGGTTTTGCGATCGGGTGTGTTCGGTGCCATGCGTTTCTCCTCTGCGTGGCGAAGCGGTTGATCGTTACGATTGGGCTTGAACCGCCTCCGGCGTCGCGCGTGCAAAGGCGTCCAAAGCCAAACAGCGTTGTTCAATGGCCAGCATCGTTGGATAGGCGCTCAAATCGCAGTTAAAGCGTCGCGCGTTGTACACCTGCGGTACCAGCGCCAAATCCGCCAAAGTGACGGTATCGCCGAAGCAATATTGTCCGTGGGTGCTTTGAATCTGTTGCTCAAATGCCTCAAATCCGCTTTGAATCCAATGTTGATACCATGCGTCTTTGCCTGCCTGATCGGCGGCAAATTGCGCTTCCAAGCGGCGCAAGACGCGCAAATTATTCAGCGGGTGAATGTCACAGGCAATGCTCAGCGCCAACGCACGCACGCGGGCGCGACCGATGGCATCGTTGGGCAATAGCGCAGGCTGCGGGTAAGTCTCTTCCAAATATTCGCAAATGGCCAAAGATTGGGTTAAGAGTTGCTCGCCATCGAGCAGCGCCGGAACCAAACCCTGCGGGTTTTTGCTCAGATATTCAGGCGCGCGCTGGGCGTTGTCCAATAAGGACACAGGCACGCTGTCGTAGGCTAAACCTTTGAGGTTGAGCGCAATGCGCACGCGATAACTGGCGGAAGAGCGAAAATAATCGTATAACACGCGCATGAATATTGCTCCGTTAACAGTGCTTACAGGGAATCAGCGGGCAATACGCGCCCGACGACTTCGCCAAAACCGATGCGCGGGTAGCCATCGCGCGCGCAGAACGCCGTCATTTTGACCGCATCGCCGTCTTGTAAAAACGTGCGTTGTTCGCCATTGCTCAGCGTGATCGGCTCTTTGCCGTTGGTAGTAATTTCAATTAACGCACCCGCTTGAGCCAAGCTCGGGCCGGACAACGTGCCGGTGCCGAGCAAATCGCCTGCGTTCAAATTACAGCCGTTGACCGTGTGGTGCGCCACCATGTGCATGAAGCTCCAGTACGCATCGCGGTAATTGCCACGGGTCAAGTGATGCCATTGTGCCTGTGCTTGCATGGCGGCGGTTTGCACATGCACGTCCAGCGTGATGTCAATGCTGCCGTGTGCGCGCACGGTGGACGAGTCCAAATACGGCAGTGGCTGAGGGTGGTCGCTCGGGCGATCCCATGCACCCAAAAATGGCGCGAGGGCTTCGAGCGTCACGATCCACGGCGATACGCTGGTGGCAAAGTTTTTCGCCAAAAATGGGCCGAGTGGTTGGTATTCCCATGCTTGGATATCGCGCGCGGACCAATCGTTGAGCAAGCACAGGCCGAAAACGTGCGACGGTGTGTCGTCGAGCGCGATGGTCGCGCCCAAATCATTGCCCACACCGATGTATACGCCCAATTCCAATTCGTAATCCATGCGCTGGCTGGGCGATAGGCGCGGCGCCGGATCATTCGGCGCTTTCACCTGTGATACCGGCCGTTTAAAATCCGTACCCGAAATCACCACCGACGAGGCGCGGCCATGATAGCCGATCGGAATCCATTGATAGTTCGGCATCAAGGGTTGGTCGGGGCGGAACAGTTTGCCCACATTGGTGGCGTGGTAGATCGAGGTGTAAAAATCGGTGTAGTCGCCAATCTGCGCGGGTACGCTGTACACCACATCGGTTTGTGCGATCAGACATTGCGCCCACGCGCTTTGGATGTGCGCTTCGGTGGTGCTGCGCAAGCCACGCGAGAGCGCCAGACGCAAGGCCGACCATGCGTCTCGCCCCATTGCCATGAATTCGTTCAATGTGGGTGCGCTGGCGGCGCAGAGCGCTTGCAAAGCCAAGTCGTTGAATAGTTCCGACTGCAATGCGGGCGTGGTTTGTACCAACTGCGCCAAGTCCAACACTTGGTCGCCAATGGCCACGCCGCCGCGAAAGGCCTCATCGCTGTCGCGTCGTTTAAAAACCGCGAACGGTAAATTTTGAATCGGAAAGTCGCTCGTGGCCTCATTGGCGCTGGCGAGCCAGCTGCGCAAATCGGGGTGATGGGTTTCGTTCAGTGTCATCATGGGCTGATTCCGTTCTCTTACATCGATTTAAAATTCGAGGTCAAACCTTGCCACACGTTCATGTAGTCGGGCTGAAAATGGGGTGCGTTCAATGCCGCTGGCGTCGGGTGCATAACCCAGCAGCTCTCGAGCATAAACGCCATGGTATTGCCTTGGTATTCGGGTTTTAGCTCGCTGGTAGACGCTTTGGCAAAGGTCGCGGCGTCAGGGCCGTGCGGCGACATGCAGTTGTGCAGGCTCGCGCCACCGGGAACAAAGCCGTCTGCTTTCGCATCATACACGCCTTCGATCAATCCCATGAATTCGCTCATGATGTTGCGATGGAACCACGGTGGGCGGAAGGTTTTTTCTGCCACCATCCAGCGCGGTGGAAAAATCACGAAGTCGCAGTTCGCCGTACCCGCCACAGCGGACGGCGAGGTCAACACCGTGAAAATGGACGGATCGCAGTGGTCGAAACTGACGCTGTTGACGGTATTGAAGTGCGCCAGATTGTAGCGATACGGCGCATAATTGCCATGCCAGGCAACGACGTCCAGCGGTGAATGATCCATCGGTGCAGACCAAAACGCCCCATCGAATTTAGCGACCAATTCAAAGTTGCCTTCGCGCACTTCAAATGCTGCGACGGGGCTTTCAAAATCGCGCGGATTGGCCAAGCCATTGGCGCCGATCGGCCCCAAACCGGGTAACTCAAACGGTGCGCCGTGGTTTTCGCAGGCGTAGCCGCGGCATTCTGAATGTGAATCCGCTTCATGGGTTTGGGCGGCGCGCACTTGAAATTTAACCCCGCGCGGAATAACCGCGATGTACAACGGCGGCACTTCGAGCACACCCATTTCCGTGTGTAAACGCAGCGTGCCTTGCTGCGGAATGAAGAGCATTTCCGCATCGGCGTTGTAGAAAAAACGCTCGCTCATATCGCGGTTGAAGGCGTATTGGTCAATCGTGATGCCCGCTTGTTGGCGAATCGCGCCATTGCCACAGACGGTGAACAGCCCTTCGAGGAAATCGCGCTCGCCATGCACGGTGGGCAAAGCACCCCAGCGCATCGGCGTGGGGTTGGTCGGCGCGGTAGAGGTCGGGTTGGCTGCGGCGACCTCCAAATTCAGCGGGCGAAACGCGCCTTGCGCTACCGATGGGCGTGTGCGGTACAGCCATGAGCGCAGATTGTGCGAGCGCGGCGCGGTGAAGGCGCTACCGGTCAACTGCTCGGCGTAGAGGTCGTATGCGCAGCGCTGGGGCGAGTTTTGCCCGATGGGTAGGGTGTTTGGGCGAGCTTCGGTTGAAAAATGGTTGCGAAAACCGCTGAGGTAATGCAGTTGCAGACTCATGAGTGTCTCCGAAAATTCAGTGAACAAGGCTTGTGTGATTTGGGTTTTGCTTTTTATGAGTGTCCCATGCGCCACACCCTGTGGTGTGACGCATGCCGGATTTTAGGCATTGAGTACGCCGCGATTGATTTGGTCTTGCTCAATCGAATCAAACAGCGCTTGGAAATTGCCTTCGCCAAAGCCGTCATTGCCTTTGCGTTGGATGATTTCAAAGAAGATCGGACCGATCACCGTTTGCGTGAAAATTTGCAACAATTTGTCCTCTTTGCCCACTTTGTCCATCGGTTCACCGTCGATCAAAATACGCAGGGCGCGCAGACGCTCAAGGTCTTCGCCGTGTCCGGGCAAGCGTTTGTCGATGTTGTCATAGTAGGTGTCGGGCGTAGGCATAAAATCCATACCATTCGCGCGCAATTCGCTCACGGTGCGGTAGATGTCGTTCGAGCCGAGCGCAATGTGCTGAATCCCTTCGCCGTTGTGTTCGCGCAGATATTCCGCGATTTGGCTTTTGTCATCCGCCGATTCATTGATCGGGATGCGAATTTTGCCGCACGGACTGGTCATGGCGCGTGAAAACAGGCCGGTGTGTTTGCCCGCGATGTCAAAGTAGCGGATTTCACGGAAATTGAATAATTTTTCGTAAAAGCCTGCCCATTTGTCCATGTCGCCGCGCTCAACGTTGTGCGTCAAATGATCGATATAGGTCAAACCTGTGCCGACAGGGTGCTGATCCACACCTGGAATGGGTACAAAGTCAATGTCGTAGATGCTGATGCCTTGGCCGTTTTCATCCAAATAGCGATCCACCAAATATACCAAAGAGCCGCCAATGCCTTCAATCGCCGGAATCTGCAATTCCATTGGGCCTGTGCCTGAGGCCACAGGCTTGGCGCCCATCGCCACGAGTTTGGCAAACGCATCGGCTGCGTTTTTGACGCGAAACGCCATCGCATTGGCGCTGGCGCCATGTTGATCGGTAAAGGCTTTGGGTTGGCCGCGGGATTCAGCGTTCAAAATAAAATTGATCTGTCCTTGACGGTACAACGTCACGTTTTTACTGCGGTGACGTGCAATGGCGGTAAAACCGAGCGATTCAAACAACGCGCCCAGTTTTTCCGGCTCGTCGGAGGCGTATTCAACGAATTCAAAACCATCTGTACCGATGGGGTTGTCCCAAGTATGCATGTGTGTCTCCAAAAATAGGTTTAATAAAATGGTTTTAATCAACCTTTGTGCGTGAATTGTACTGATAACATCGTGCAATTTTTGCGCATATATCGCTCAATAAAAATCATTTGTGCGATAAAATATACATAAAATTGAAAAATAGGAGATATTCATGCATTCCGTCGCTTTGGATGAATTTGATGTGCGTTTGCTGCATGCTTTGCAACAGGACAGCCGCCTGACCCACAGTGAGTTGGCCGATCGCGTATTTTTATCGGCATCACAGTGCCAGCGCCGCATCAAACGGCTGGAGGAATTGGGCGTGATTGCGCAATACGCGGTGCGTTTATCGCGCACGCATACCGGCTTTGGTGTGCTGGCGATCATTCATGTATCGATCGAAAAGCATGGCAAATTCCCTGCGCAGGAGTTCCAGCAATGGGCGCAAAACGCGCCACAGGTGCTGGAATGTTACGCAACCATGGGGGATTTTGATTATTTCTTAAAAGTGGTGGCCAGCGACTTGACCGCGCTCAATGAATTTATGATGCAACAATTGCTCAACTCTTCCATCATCCGGCAGATTCGATCGAATATTTTGTTGCAGGAGGTCAAGCTCACGCACGCTTTGCCGGTGCAGAAAAGTTTGGGGTGAGTGGGGCTGCTTGTAAAAAACAAACCCAGCCAACGGCTGGGTTT
>CAZCYS010000061.1:6466-7792 GCA_964502825.1 uncultured Hydromonas sp.
TAATCAATGGCACACCGGTTTTGCTTTGCGCGTATTCGAGGCTGACCTCAGGAGCAAGCTCGACGACGGTGATGCCGCGTTCGGTCACATCAAACACGCCTAAATCGGTGATGATGCGATCAACCACACGCACACCGGTCAGTGGCAGGGTGCATTCGGGCAGAATTTTGAATTCTTCACCGGAGCCGTCTTTTTTCTTGGCGGTGTGCTCCATCAGAATAATCACGCGTTTGACGCCAGCGACCAGATCCATTGCGCCGCCCATGCCCTTGACCCGCGCCCCGGGAATCATCCAGTTGGCCAAATCGCCGTTCGCCGAGACTTGCATCGCGCCCAAAATCGATAGGTCAACGTGACCGCCGCGAATCATGCCGAACGAATCCGCAGACGAAAAAATCGATGAGCCCGGGAGTGTGGTGATGGTTTGTTTGCCGGCGTTGATGAGGTCGGCATCGATTTGCTCTTCTGTGGGAAACGGGCCAATACCGAGCAATCCGTTTTCGGACTGGAGCCACACCTCTTTGTCGCTACCGACATAATTCGCCACCAATGTGGGCAGGCCGATGCCAAGGTTGACGTAAAAGCCGTCTTGCAACTCTTGCGCGGCGCGTTCGGCCATTTGATCTTTGTTCCAAGCCATGCGATTTCCCCTTATGATTCTGTACGTAATGTGCGCTGCTCGATCCGCTTTTCGGGATGCGCGTTGAGTACGATGCGGTCAATGAATATCCCCGGCGTGTGAACTTGGTCGGGATCAAACGTACCATTTTCAACGATTTCTTCGACTTCTACCACGGTGATTTTGCCTGCGGTTGCCGCCATTGGATTGAAATTGCGGGCGGTGCGGCGGTAAATCAGATTGCCCGATTTGTCGGCTTTCCATGCCTTAATTAACGCCACATCCGCAGTGAGCGCGCGTTCCATCAGGTAGGTTTCACCGTCAAAATCACGGGTTTCTTTGCCTTCGGCGACCAGCGTGCCGACACCGGTTTTGGTGAAAAAAGCGGGGATGCCCGCGCCGCCTGCACGCAGTTTCTCGGCCAGCGTGCCTTGTGGCACGAACTCCAATTCCAATTCACCGGCGAGGTACTGGCGTTCGAATTCTTTGTTTTCCCCGACATAAGAGGAAATCATTTTCTTGATCTGGCGCGATTCGAGCAACAGTCCCAGCCCAAAACCATCCACGCCCGCGTTGTTGGAAATGCAGGTCAACTGTTGCACGCCGGTATCGCGCAAAGCCGCGATCAGCGCCTCAGGAATCCCGCACAGACCAAAGCCGCCGACGGCGAGGGTCTGGCCGTCGCGCACGATGTCCGCGAGGGCGGC